>JBDSPM010000400.1:0-19660 GCA_039930325.1 Saprospiraceae bacterium | reverse complement strand
CGGAATCCATGCATTTCATTGCTCATCAATTAGGCTGGAAACTGGATCGTACAGAGGATAAAATCGAACCTGTCATCGCAGAACGGAATTTGACTACAGAATCTCTCAGGATTATGTCAGGACAGGTAGCCGGAATCCGTCAGACGGGAATAGGAATCGTCAATGGCCAGGAAAGAATTAGACTCACTTTCCAGGCATCCGTTGGAGAGCCTGATGCATATGATGAAATCGAAATCTTCGGCACCCCTCATATCAGATCACGTATTCTCGGGGGAGTACATGGTGATGTTGCAACGTGTTCTATTATTTTAAATGCCTGCAGGTCTATTATTCATGCCGCTCCGGGTCTTCGCACTATGGCCGATGTTCCGATGATCACTAGTTTAGGTGCCTGATCATGGATCAGATCACTGTTCAGATTCACATCACTGGTAAAGTACAGGGCGTGTGGTTTCGTGCTTCCGCAAAGGATGTTGCACTCTCGCTCGGTCTGAAAGGAAAGGTCTGGAACAATCCGGATGACAGTGTAGGCGCTATAGCACAGGGTGACGATGAAAAGGTCAAAGCATTTATTGAATGGTGTAAGGAGGGACCGAAGTTGGCTAATATTAAAAACGTACGAGTTGAAGCAGTGAATGAACATTTGGAATATCATTCGTTTGAGATTACAAGGCACGTCTGATTTTTTACCCCTAAATCCTCTGCAAAAGGGGACTTAAAATCACTAAATTTTCTGCTAATAGTATTTATGAAGGAATTGTTTGGCAGTTGCAATTCTGAAAGACCAATACTAATTTCGACTTTATATAAAATCACCAGAAATAAGAAAAAAAATATGCACTTCGATGCTTCTCCAGCTATTTTTATAGCTGTGAAAAAATTTCGATCGGATTTAACACCTGCAGAACAAATTTTATGGGAATATTAATAATCTTGATAATGTAAAATCTAAAATTGATTCTAAAGTTATAAGTCTGTTCTCTGAGAAGTATTGCAAATGAATTACGAAAAAAAGTCCTTGAATGTCAAAAATGCAGGGATAGAAAATCGAAATCAAGTCCCCTTTTTCAGGGGATTTAGGGGCAAAATGGAGCAATCTCTATTCAAAGAATATCGTAAACGCTCTCATGCAAGGTAAATACATGTCATCACAATTCCAGGTTGGTCCTGATTTTAGAAGACGAATGGCTTCTTGTTCATAAATTTTGCTCCCTGAAGAACTTACTACTTTTATAGTATCCAACATTTGTCCTTTGGATACTTTAAATTCCAGTTTGACTATCTTACAAATGGGGCTATAAGTTGAAGCAAGTGGATAAATGGAATTGATGTTAAGATATTGGCGAAAATCTTCTGTATCTCCCTTTAGATATTTAGCATGTTTGGCTTCCAAATTAAGTGCCTTTAATTTTTCTTCTGACCGGGCATCTGGTATCATAGCCCCCTCATTAAGTTTAATTACAATATCGGTGCTTCCTTGTTCTATTAGTACAGACGTTATTAAATAGCCTGTATAATCAACTACTATTTCTGCAGTCCGGTAGGGTATATAAAAATCGAATTGACCGTTTAAATCACTCATTTCGGTAAGATTCGTATTTGCAATGGTGATCATTGCCCCTATCACTTGCTCTCCGGTAGTTTCATCAATTACTTTACCTGCTACGCGCTGTCTCATCAGGTCAGGACTCATCTGATTCGCATAATAACCTTCATCTCTTTTGCTCTGTGTTTTTGTGGCTCCTGCTCCTGCAGCTATTGGTTTGTCAGCCGCCATTTCTTTGTATACCCGCTCGCTTGCACGTATTGCCGGCTTAGTGACAGGTGGTGGGTATGCAGATTCAGTAGGTGATTCAGCTTTTGTTTCTTTTTCTGTTTCTGCTGCTATGACCCCTTGTTCACTTTCATTCACATTTGCCGGAGACACGATATTATCATTATTACCTGTAGTATTCTTGAGGTCATACCTGCTGGGATTGGTTGAGCTGGCTGGTGGTTGTGAATTAGCTTTTGAGCCAGTAGCAATTTGATCTGTTACCACGGCATAAAAAGATTCAGAAGCAACATCGCCATAGAGACTGTCCGCAGGAGACAAATGCACTTCGGTAGAATGTTCTATAGCAGGGTTGGACGCAGGTTCAGCAGACACGAATACAGCATCGCCTTGTTTTTCAATAAAATAAAATACCACCCAGGTGGCGAGTATCAAAACCAATGAAGCCGCTACTGCAGGAATCACCCAACCTTTTGACAATGGTATTATTTTAGGTCTTCTGTTTGAATTTTTTTTCTGGATTCGCTCTGCAATAACTTTTAGAAGCAAGGAGTGGTCATGCTGAATATTGGATTCATATCCTTCAAGTGCATCCTGTACAAATGGATCTGTTTTAGCAAGCTCATGCAGGCGCAAACGATCTTCAGCAGTCAATATGCCAGCATGAAGATCACGAATCCGATCCTGTATCCACTTATATGTTTTTTCCTGATCCAAGTTGTTGTTTTGTAAGCATGCATTTTTTTAAATTCCGTCTTCCGTTTTGAATATTTGATCGGACATGATCCAGCGGCAGAAGGGTTTCTTCACAGATATCAGCATATGATTTTTTTTCAAAATAAAACATCGTGATACATATCTTTTGCTTATCAGGCAATTCCT
Source organism: Saprospiraceae bacterium (assembly GCA_039930325.1). Taxonomy (GTDB): domain Bacteria; phylum Bacteroidota; class Bacteroidia; order Chitinophagales; family Saprospiraceae; genus Opimibacter. Next base: position 17,004 of record JBDSPM010000400.1, on the reverse strand, counting down.
GGATGCATCGGTGCAATTGATCTTCCGTGTTTTCATCCAGGTCATATTCAAATGCATCATCCTCCTGATGCCATTCGCGGCCATTTTGCATAAGCGGATCATCCAGTGATACTGTTAAGGAATTGCTTTTTTTCCTCAACACCTGGAGACAATGATTCTTACTTACCATATAAAGCCATGCGGGAAAATTTTCAACTTCATGTCCCGGAATTTTTCTGTTGACATGTTCATAGATGTCCATGACAGCATCCTGTGCGAGTTCAGGTTGTCCGAAATATTTAAGACAAACACCATACACCAATTCCATGTACCGGAGATACAGGGTTCCAAGAGCATCTCGATCTTTTCCGTTTCGAAAGCACTGGATTAATTCCTGATCAGATGGAAGTTGGTCGGCCAATTTAGAATTAGATGTTAGAGTTGATACGGTAGGTGATGACATGATCATTGACAAAATCCTGCATCAGCTGCCAATAACGCTGAAAATCAGGCTTTAAGTCTGCTAACCTGAAACCGGCGATCAGAAGCAGAATCAGGACGATATCAATCATCATAGCGTTCAAATTATATCAAAAGGTACACTTTTCAGCGTAAGGAGATTTGAAAAATGTAGTAAAACTGCTTTGGCTACGTAAGTGATTATAAATCAGATAATTAATGATCATATTATTATATTTTTGGTAAATATATTTTCCTAAACATGATGGTTATTCCGCATATTTAAAGGCTTAATTTTGGGATATTCAGAATCTTTTATATATTCGAAGCGTTAATCAGATTACTTGTTATAAAGATTCCCTTACATTGAAATATCTGATTGTCTTAACGCTCACTCTTCTCCTGGATAATGCCTTCGCACAATCCGTCGTTTCTGCTATCTCTGCACCCGGCGTTTTCCTCATCGGCGAATATGAAGATCAGTACCTGGCACTTTCAAAAGAACATCCCGCCACTTTTATGTCCGTTTACCATGATGATATCGATCTGGCGTACAGAGCATGGTCAAATATGCTGATGGACATAGAAGACTATGCAGGTGATCTTAATTTCGATATCAAAGGCGTGAAGCTATGGATCAATCTGTATTTCACCCAGGACGGCACCATTTCTCAACTTGCATTCTTTCCAAAACCTAATAGCCGGAATGTACCGGTAGAGCAGCTCACAGCTTTCTTTAAAAATTTTATCCGCAATTATCATTTACCTGTTAAGGCAGAAAAAGGATTTCAACATAATGCCAGCGCTGCATTTCCAACTTTCTTCCACAGAGATTTGCCTGAAACAGCAAAGCGGGATTAAACACTTCACGATCATACCGTCGATCTAAAGCCAAATTGGTTTACAACTGCAGAATTTGTATTTGGTATAAGTCCGGCATGGTCATCTCCGGTTTTTCACTTTATATTTAATTTTTCTATCATATATTTGAACCTAATTCAATACCAGTGACCCAATATACCGAAGCAAACATTTTAACCCTTGACTGGAAAGAGCACATTCGCCTCCGGCCGGGAATGTATGTAGGCAAATTAGGAGATGGATCTACACCTGACGATGGCATCTACGTTCTTCTGAAAGAAGTGATTGACAATTCGATCGATGAATATATCATGGGGTATGGCAAGCAGATTGAAGTGGAAATAAAAAATGGTAAGGTGACAGTACGTGATTATGGACGTGGTATTCCTTTGGGGAAAGTAGTAGAATGTGTAGCTCAAATAAACACCGGTGGAAAATATGATTCACAAGCTTTCAAAAAATCTGTAGGATTAAATGGAGTCGGTACAAAAGCTGTCAATGCGCTGTCCGATTATTTCCTGGTCAGAGCAGTCCGTGATGGAAAATCAAAAGAAGCGGTATTCCAGCAAGGAGAAATAAAAAATGAATCCAAAATCATAAAGTCCGCTGAAGAAACAGGAACCATATTATCCTTTGTGCCTGATCAAAAGATTTTCAAAGATTACCAATACCAGGATGAATTTGTCGAACATCAATTATGGAATTACGCATGGCTCAATGCAGGTTTAAGGATTAAATATAATGGCCGCATTTTCCATTCAAAGGATGGCCTTCTTGATTTGCTTATTCGGAAGACTGCAAGTGAGGATTTGCGATACCCGATCATCCATCTTAAAGGAGATGATATTGAAATTTCACTGACCCACGGCCAGCATTATGGTGAGCAATATTATTCGTTTGTAAATGGGCAATACACTACACAAGGCGGAACGCATCTCACCGCATTCCGTGAAGCCGTGGTCAAAACGTTCAGGGACTTTTTCAATAAAAGTTTTGATCCTAAAGATATCAGGGCTTCGATGATTGGAGCCGTCAGTATCCGGGTAGAAGAACCCGTATTTGAATCGCAAACAAAAACGAAGCTGGGTTCAAATAATATAGCACCTGATGGGCCGACGGTCAGAAGCTTTATCAATGATTTTGTCACACAGCAATTGGATAATTATCTGCACAAACATCCGGATACTGCAAAGGAAATACTAAAACGAATACAGCAATCCGAGCGGGAGCGAAAGGAAATAGCAGGCATTAAAAAGCTCGCAAATCAACGTGCGAAATCGGCAAACCTGCACAATAAAAAACTACGCGATTGTAAAGTTCATTTCAATGATAACACACGTGTAGACACTGAACTAAAAGAACAGAGTACGATTTTTATAACTGAAGGTGATTCTGCATCAGGATCATTGACCAAGGCAAGAAATGTACAGACAGAAGCTGTTTTTTCTTTACGGGGCAAGCCACTGAATTGCTATGGTCTTACAAAGAAAGTGGTATATCAGAATGAAGAACTAAATCTTCTCCAGCATGCGCTGAATATAGAAGATGGGCTTGATGATTTGCGCTACAACAGGGTAGTGATTGCTACGGATGCTGACGTAGATGGTATGCATATCCGTCTGTTATTGCTTACATTCTTTCTGCAGTTCTTTCCGGACCTTGTACGTGAAGGACATTTGTTTATTCTCGAGACACCGCTCTTCAGAGTTCGTGATAAGCAAAAAACATATTACTGCTACAACGAAAAAGAAAAACAGGAAGCTATCAAAAAATTGCGTGGCAAGCCGGAGATTACCAGATTCAAAGGTCTGGGAGAAATATCACCTGATGAATTTGGAGCCTTCCTTGGGGAAAATATCCAACTCGAACCCGTCCTGATCCAGGACAACACCAGCATCGATGACATCCTCGAATACTACATGGGAAAAAACACACAGGAGCGCCAGGAATTTATCATCGGGAATCTCCGCTTCGAGATCGATGAAGCCGAGGGTACGAAAACTCTAATCACTGAGATAGTGGAAGATGTCTAACTTATTCCCCTTCTAAGCGTTATAACTAAGATTGTAAATGCACATTTCCTGACTAATTGACATAATTTTTATCATAATGTGCTTAGATGTCATGTGTTTAATGCGTGGAATGAAAATTGACCCGTTAAAGCTGTAAATTGCTTTAATACTGAATTTATCCTGTGACTATGTTTGATGACCTTATTTTTGGAAGTGATGTGAGTGAGGAAAGTGAATTCATGCCGATCATTTCTGTTGATGAAGAAGAGGATCTTTTGAATGGGGATGACTTACCTGAGTTGCTCCCCGTGCTTGCATTGAAAAATACTATTCTCTTTCCCGGGATTGTGATTCCTATTACTGTAGGGAGGGAAAAATCTATGAAGGCAGTGCGTAAAGCACACGAAACGAACAAGCTGATAGCCGTTCTCGCCCAAAAAGATGATGACACGGAGGATCCTGAAGAAGAAGATCTGTTCAAAGTAGGTACGATCGCGCGCATTTTGAAAATTCTCAAAATGCCGGATGGATCCATCACAGCTATTCTACAGGGTCGTTCAAGATTCAACCTGCTGCAGATGGATTCGACGGAGCCCTATATGGTGGCACGGATTAACAAAAAAGAATACACGCCTGCATCCGCTAAAATTGAACTCGAGGCCATCATAGGTTCCATTCGTGACCTTGCTGAAAAAATTATTAAGCGTTCACCGAATATTCCTTCTGAAGCCGTGATGATGATTCGCAATATCAAAAGCGATACGCATCTTCTTGGTTTCATTTCTTCAAACCTCGGAATAGACAATACAAAAAAGCAAGAGCTGCTCGAGATTGAAGAAATAGATACCCTGGCTAATGAAGTATTCAAGATGATGCACAATGAAATGCAGATGCTTGAAATCAAGAATCAACTCGAATCTAAAGTGCGTGTTGATATTGAAAAACAACAGCGTGATTATTTTCTTAATCAGCAATTAAAAACAATACAGGAAGAACTGGGCAATAATCCTCAGGAAGCTGAAATCAGAAATCTCATCGAACGGGGTAAAAAGAAAAAGTGGAGCAAGACAGTAAAAGAATCTTTCGAAAAGGAAGTAGCCAAATTTAAACGCATCAATCCGCAGGTGGCAGAATATAGCCTTCAGCTCAATTATCTGGAGCTGTTGCTTGATCTGCCGTGGGAGCATACTACTAAGGATAATTTTGATCTTAAGAACGTGAAGAAGATCCTGGATGAGGATCATCATGGACTTGAAGAAGTAAAGGACCGCATACTTGAACACTTAGCTGTGCTTAAACTGAAGGGTGATATGAAAGCTCCGATCCTTTGTCTTGTTGGGCCTCCGGGTGTCGGCAAAACTTCTCTTGGAAAATCGGTAGCCCGCGCTTTGAAGCGGAAATTCGTTCGCATGTCGCTCGGTGGTCTTCACGATGAATCTGAAATTCGCGGACATAGAAAAACATATATCGGAGCTATGCCTGGCCGAATTATTCAATCCGTTAAAAAAGCAGGCACATCAAATCCTGTTTTTATTCTTGATGAAATAGATAAAGTGGGGAAAGATTTCCGTGGCGATCCTTCATCTGCTTTGCTTGAAGTTTTGGATCCCGAACAGAATTCTACTTTCTACGATAATTATCTCGAGCTTGAATATGACTTGTCCAAAGTGATGTTTATCGCTACGGCCAATTCATTGCAGACGATTCAGCCTGCATTGCTGGACAGAATGGAGATCATCAACATCAATGGATATTCTACAGAAGAGAAAATAGAAATTGCCAAAAAACATTTGATTCCAAGACAACGTATTGAGCATGGTTTGAAACCTGCGAATGTAAAATTGAAAGATGATGTCTTGCGCGAAATGGCAGAAAGCTATACGCGTGAATCAGGTGTGCGAAGCCTTGACAGGCGGATTGCAACCGTGATGCGGTATGTAGCGAAGAATGTGGCGATGGAGGATAAATACAATCCGACGATTACGAAAGATCAATTGGGTACTATACTTGGTCCCGAGCGATTTGATACCACGCTTTACACAGAAATGCATAATAGTGGTGTAGCGATCGGACTGGCGTGGACAAAAGTAGGGGGTGATATATTATTCATCGAATCCAGTCTTAGTCCCGGAAAAGGAAAACTTACACTCACGGGTAATCTTGGGGATGTGATGAAAGAATCTGCGACCACTGCATTGAGCTTTATAAAAGCGCATGGGGATAGCCTGGGGATTGATGCTACTACCTTTGAAAATACAGATATTCATATTCATGTTCCAGAAGGAGCCATTCCAAAAGATGGACCATCTGCCGGTGTGACGATGCTGACTGCTTTAGCTTCTGCTTTCAAAAAGAAACCGGTCAAGAGTCACCTGGCCATGACTGGTGAGATTACGTTGAGAGGTAAGGTGCTTCCTGTTGGTGGGATTAAAGAAAAAGTACTTGCAGCCAAACGTGCCGGGATTCAACAAATCATTCTTTCTGCTTCGAATAAGCGGCATGTTGATCAGATCAAACCTGATTACCTGACAGGGGTCACTTTCACCTATGTAGACAGGATGGAAGAAGTACTTCAACAGGCATTGGATCTCTGGTCCTTCTGATAAGGCGTTAAATGCCTGTTAAAATTTTCAGTTCTTTCAGTCGTTCATGTTCCTGAACCGTTAAAGAAGATTGAATCCATAACTTTACCCCATGGCATTATTTCAGGACCGCATAAGTGCTTCATTTCCAAGGATTATTCTCTGTGGCTTTATCCTGGCGTTTTTTCTGACGCAAACCGTTATCGCTCAGACAAAGATGGATAGCGTCCACGTGGCCCAAATTTCAGGCAAGGTCATAGCAGATCAGAATAACAATCCGGTTGGGATACCGTATGCTGTTGTGGCGGTTCAGGGTACCCATCGTGGTACATTCACTGACTTTAATGGTTTTTTCTCAATAGTGGTTAGGAATGGCGAGACACTGGTTTTCCAGGTTCTGGGTTATAAAAATGCCTATTATCATGTGCCGGATACTTTATCGCGGGATCGGTATACACTTTTTCAGATTATGACCACGGATACATTCCTGTTGCCTGAAGCTGTGATCTACCCCTGGCCTGATCCTGATTACTTCATCCCGCAATTCCTTGCTATGGACGTTCATGATGATCTGGAAGACATCGCAGCGGAGAATCTTTCTGAGAAATCAATGGACCAGCTACGGGCCAATCTGCCTTCAGATGGGGTAGAGAACACATCTTATTACCTGAAGCAGCAGGCCAGGAATTATTATTATGTCGGCCAGGTACGGCCTGTGCAAATATTGAATGCTTTTGCCTGGAAGGAGTTTATTCAGGCGTGGAAGAGGGGGGATTTTAAGAAGAAGAAGAAATAAGGAAGTTTGTAAACATGCCTACACCTTTTTAAACAAGTTAAGCTTCTTCCCACTTTGAAGAGGGCTAAGGGGTTGATAGTAGAATTTCCCTATAAGGACCGTTGGAAGGAATTTAAGGAAAATATATTTAATAAGAATATTAAATAGCTGATTTTCAATAGTTTACAATTCCATTCTTATTGAAAAAAGAAACTCTCCTTTCTAGGGTAATCCGCAAATGGAGATACAAAGTACAATTACTCCGTCCCGGGGGTAGGGGGGTGAAAACCCAGGATTCTCCCAAGACTTTCACCATTTTACCCCATTCCATACTTTTTCCAAATTCATTCCCAAGGCCTAATTTCTTCCTTCTAAAACTCCCAACTTCCTGAAATCCACCTCTTTAGGTCCTTAGCAAAACCTTTGCAATAACATATTATAAAAATTTGGCATACGATTTGCTTCCTCTTTGCTATCAGGAATTTATGCATGGCAATTAAATGTCATGCGACAACAGGATCAAACATGAAGAATCGTATTTTTTATCCAGGCGCCAGCCCCCATGGGTCTACCTTGAAAAGAAGGTTAGCATGGTGCACCTTGTCAGTAGTGCTGGCCTTAGCCTCCATGGCTCCGTTATCCGGACAAGTCACTATCACCTGTCCATCCACCATTACCATATCATGTAATGTGAACCCGATACCGGCCAACACAGGCACCGCGACAGCCACCACTTTGTGCGCCTCCTCAGCCATCGCCATCACGTACACAGATAATGTGAACCAGATGACAGGCTGCATGGGCACAGGTATCCTATACAGAACCTGGAAAGCTGTGGACCAATGCGGTTCATCCGCCACGTGCACTCAATCCATCCGGGTGGAGGATAATACATCTCCAACTTTGACCTGCCCATCATTCATCGTCATCTCCTGCGAAACGGACACCACGCCGGCTCAACTTGGAATGGCATCAGCGATGGACAATTGCACACCTACCGAATTAATTACAATTACTTATATAGACCACACCCAAAATCTCGGCCATTGCAATGGTACCGGATCCTTTACCAGGCATTGGACAGCAACCGATATGTGCGGAAATGTAGCCCTCTGTATTCAAACCGTTGTCATCATCGACAATACCAAACCTGTTCTGACGGTTCCACCATCCATAACCATAGCATGCACACAAAGCACCGGCATAGAAGTCACCGGAAATGCAACTGCAACCGATAATTGCACATCAATATCTAATGTAATCATCAGTTTTTCAGATAACGTCTTTGGACTCACAGGTTGCAGCGGCACAGGTGTGATCGTCAGAACATGGACAGCAGCCGATGCCTGCCAGAATATTGCAACAGGCACACAGTTTATTACAGTTCAGGATATAATAGCTCCGCAAATCTCTTGCCCTCCAAACCTTACCATTTCATGTGAATCATCTGTATTACCTGCGGTCACCGGAACGTTTACCTCCACCGACCAGTGCGGCACCACATTTAATTCATACGTTGATGATGTGGCCCAACCGGTTGGTTGCAATGGAACAGGAGTCATCACACGTCATTGGTCAGCGATCGATGGATGTGGTAATTTAAGTACATGTACACAAACCATCACCATTGTAGATCAAACTAATCCTACGATCACATGCCCGCAAAATATCATTGTTGATTGTTCAGTAGGTATTCTGCCTGCAGTCACAGGAACACCTGTGGTACTTGACAATTGCACATCCATAGCAAATCTTGTAGTTACACATACGGATGTAGAAGTTGCTCCTCTTGGATGCAGCGGCACCGGAATAATAAAAAGAACCTGGACCGTGGCAGATGCCTGCGGTAACAGCACAACATGCATACAAACCATACAAATCACTGATCTGCTCAAACCAACCTTGACCTGTCCTCCTCCGGCTACTATCAGCTGCGAGGACTCTTTTTTACCTGATGTTACCGGCGTGCCAGTTGCGGCAGACAACTGCACGCCTGTGAGTTCAATCGTAGTCAATTACACAGATGATGTGTCAGGACTTTTCGGTTGCAATGGAACAGGTATACTAAAACGTATATGGAAAGCAACCGATCTATGTGGTAACACAACTACATGTGTCCAACAAATCTGGATCGTTGACCATAAAGATCCAACCATCTCAGTCCCTGCAAATGTCGAAATCAGCTGCTCTGAATCATCAGCTCCAGCTCGCACAGGAACTGCTACAGGTACTGATAATTGCAGTCCATCAGTTACAATTTCATACAATGATGTTGTTCAACTGACCAGCTGCAACAATACAGGCCTGATCCTTCGAACATGGTCCGCACAGGATGCATGTGGAAATGTAAAAACAGGTACACAGTTGATTACTATTGTGGATCATACACCCCCGGTGATCATATGTCCGCACGATACATTGATCGATTGTGGATTTTACAACAATCCGGATGCTCTTGGATATCCTCATGGCACAGACAATTGCACACCTTCTGATGAATTGATTTTGAATTTTCATGATGACCTTTCTGGCTTGACTGGATGTACAAATACAGGAGTGATCCTCAGAACATGGACCATGGAAGATGCATGTGGAAATATTGGCTCATGCATACAAAAGATTACCGTAGCCGATACTACTGCTCCGGTCATCACTTGTCCTGCAAGCGTAGTGATAAATTGTAAAGACAGCACATTACCGTCAGCAAATGGAAAAGCTACGGCAACTGATTATTGTACAGCAAGCTTGTTTATCAAAATCACCTACAAAGACGATATAAGCCAGGCCGGCCAATGCAACGGCTCAGGATACATCTACAGAGTATGGCAGGCTGAAGATCAGTGTGGTAATAAATCATCCTGCACACAATCCATTCAAATCGTCGACCATGTGGCACCTGATATTCAGTGCCCTGCATCCTTTCAGATTTCGTGCGAAGCTGATCGTTCGCCTGCAACCCAGGGATATGCAAGAGCTACGGATAATTGTACGGCAAGCACTGATATTAACATCACTTTTGCAGATAATATCACAAATCTTACTGGTTGTAATCATACCGGTAATTTATATCGTACCTGGAAAGCAACTGATGCATGCGGTAATTTCTCTACTTGTGTCCAGGTATTGACTATCATAGATACAAAAGCTCCGATCATCACACCACCGGCAGCCATTACGGTCTCATGCGAATCATTGCTTGACGTTTCTGTCACTGGCAATATCATCATGACGGATAATTGTACACCTGAAAGCGCCCTTACGGTAGTAGTAACAGATGATTTCACAGCTGTAGTAGGATGCAATCATACAGGAACACTAAAAAGAAAATGGGTCGTAACTGATTTGTGCGGCAATTCAACCATTGCTTCCCAGAATATCAGGATCATCGACGCCACACCTCCATCCATCACCTGTGCAGCTTCTATTGAAGTTAATTGCGGTGATTCAGTAGATCCTTCCGTTCTGGGTCAACCTGTGATCTCAGACAATTGCACTGCAGTAGCAGATATGGATCTTCTTCATTTTGACAATACGTCAGGCCTGAATGGCTGCAATGGAACAGGTACGTTATTAAGAACATGGGTAGTATATGACGATTGCGGCAATTTAAATAACTGCCTGCAGGTCATCAATGTGGTCGATCATACAGGCCCGCAACTCATATTGCCTCCTAACATTACTACAAGCTGCGAATTTGCGGACAACCTGGATGAATTGGGAAGAGCTGTTGCAGTAGATCAGTGCACACCAGCTTCTGCCATAGAAATCGCTTATAAAGACAACGATCTCGGCCTGATCTTTTGCAATAGCACAGGACAACGTCAACGTGTATGGACTGCATCCGATTTATGCGGAAATATTTCTACCGCTATCCAGTATATCTCTTTCATTGATACGCTTGCACCGATTTTTTATACACCTTTTGATGTAAGCATCAGCTGCGGTGATAATCCTGTCAATCTCCTTTTGACAGGGAAAGTTGTAGTGTATACTGATAATTGTGCTAACCTGAATGATGTAATCGTAACCTGGAAAGATGATCTGGATGCTCTCGAAAATTGTGATGCCGATCCGATCATACACAGGATATGGACACTAACAGATCCATGCGGCAATGCAAGGTCACAGGTTCAGCGTATCCAGGTGCAAAATTATACTACTTCTGAAGTTGAGTTTCCCGGCGATATCTCCATCCCATGTGATCAGGATATGATGAATTTTAATCTTACGGGTCTTGTAGAAATGCCAGAGAATGCATGCAGCTATTTAATGGATACTGTATATTCAGTCGAGCTGGGTGAAGTTTCACCGCATCACTTTGGCCGCAAATGGGTAATTATTGATTACTGTGGACATGTCGAAGAACAAATTCAAATCATCAACATGGTTGATGCCGTAAGACCGGTATTAACTGTACATGATATTTCAATTTCATTTGCACAAGGTGAATTGGTCAATATTACACCCGAACAAGTAGTGACGAGTGTAACAGATAATTGTGATGATAATGTGACTCTTGAAATAAGCCAGGCTTCTTTTGGATGTGAGGATTTTCTCACCAGTGCTGACCATGATTTATTGGTTACAGCCACGGATGACCAGGGAAATGTAGCGTATGGTAATGTGACTGTTCGTCTGACCGGAGGATTATTCATGATGGATTGCCCTGAGGACATTGTGGTTTATCTCCAGGCCGGAGAGTGCTCCATGGGAGTTACATATGCCATGACACCACAGGGATTGTGCAATCAGCAACCTACTGTCGAACAAGTCGATGGAACAGGTTTGACTTCAGGTGATTTATTCCCTATTGGTACCACACGACAGACGTTTGTGATTACAGATCAGCTGGGATATTCAATGGATTGCTCATTCCAGATACAGGTGGTTGAAGCACTTGGGGGAGCATTAGTTTGCGCAGATGCATTGGAGATATCTGTAGCCTTTGATTGCGAAGCCGTGATTACTGCAGATATGATTTTAGAGGGAAATCATTATGGTTGTTTTGACAATTATATCATCACATTCACAGATCCTGATGTAGTATTTGTAAATGGTGTGCTTGAAGCAGGTCCATGGATCAATCAACATATCGAAGCCTGCATCACTGATCCAAGCAATGGTAACGTTTGTTGCAGCCAGCTACTAATAGAAGATAAATTACCACCAACAATCACTTGTTCAGATATTACGATCAATTGTTCTGATGATATTTCTCCTCAGGCCATTCCACATTTTCCTGTTCCGCCAGGTACAATTGTAACTCCAATTGGTGGCAATGATTATATCGTCAATGGAATTGACAATTGCGGCCTTACCACACTAAGCTATACAGATCAGGTCGATGTGCATATGTGCGATGGTGATTTTTCAAGAATCATTACCCGCACATGGGTTGCTACAGATGCCAGCGGTCATAGTGTGACATGTTCTGAGCATATTTTTCTGCGCAGAGGAACCATAAATGATTTTCATTTTCCAAATGATACAACGATTTATTGTGGTAACTCTTGTATTCGTCCCGACAAAACTCCGGATCCGGATTGCCTGGGTGGACTTACAGGTCCTTTCTGTGGACAGTTCTTCTGGGGATATGTAGATAAGGTAATTCCATACTGCGGATCATCCTACGCGGTGAAACGCGAATGGACACTGGTCAACTGGTGCAATACAGATGAGATCATCATTCGTGATCAAATCATCAATGTGGCCGATACGACACCACCAGTCCTCACTTGTAAGGAGACCATCGATGTGCCTGCTGCATTCGGTCAGTGTGGCGCAGAAATACATCTTACACCTCCGGTTGCAGTAGATGAATGTGGATCTTATCCGCTCACCTATAAGCTGAGATTCAATGGCGTGATCATCGTACCGGTGAATGGAGAATTTATTATGCCTCCATTAGGCTTAGGTCAATACCATGTGATTTGGGAAGTACGGGATGCTTGCGGCAATTTTTCAACTTGCGGAACGAACATCAATTTATTTGACAATACACCACCTGTAGCCTATTGCGATCAGCACACCGTAATTGCGATCAACAACCAGGATAAATTCGGTGTGGGCTTATTACCGGCTACCACGCTTGATGATGGCAGCTTTGATTACTGCGGTTCGGTGACATTCAGAGCCCGTCGTATGGATAGCTGTATCGACTTTGACTGGACTACCGATGGATATAATCACGTACCCGATGGTGATGTTGACAATTTTGACAGAGGCCTTAACTATACGCAATATGTGCCATTCTCATGCTGTGATGCAGACCAGGAATATGTTCTTGTTCAACTAGAAGTCAGGGATCAGCATGGCAATGTGAATTTTTGTATGGTGCAGGTCCAGGTGCAGGATAAGGTATCGCCAACTGTTATATGCCCACCTGATATTTCAGTGAGCTGTAAATTCTGGTTTGATCCGGAACAGCTTAAAGATATTAATGACAGGACATTTGGTGCTGTTGTTAATGGCTATGAATTGCCTGAAAGTGCACGTCAGCCGATCATCATCAACGATCCGGGTAATCCGCATATCGCTCAGCCACATAATTGGGGATTAGATGGATATGCTACCGACAATTGTAATCTTGATCTCGAGATCAGAGTGACCGTTTTCAACGATTGCAGCGGGGATCATCTTCCTGGTAATGCTCCAGCCGGCGCAGTTAAACTGGTCGAGCGCAGATTTATTGCGACAGATCCTGGAGGAAAAGTAGGTTTCTGTACACAGCGAATATGGGTGATAAATTACGATCCATTTTATATCAATCCGAATGATCCAAATGACCCTAACGATGACATCGTATGGCCTGCAGATATAGAATTGAACCATTGCGGTATAGCTGATACCATCGAGCCTATTATTCTTAATGATGCTTGTGCAACAGTTGGTATCAGTCTTAAAGAACAAAGATTTGAACATCTCGATGGATTCTGTGTGAAAATCCTGAGAAAATGGACCGTTATAGACTGGTGTCAGTATAATTCAATTACCGGGGCTGGCTTATGGTACTATACACAGGTTGTAAAAATTAAGGATACAGCTGGAGCAGTGTTTACTGATTGTTTCGATGGTATCCATGTATTCTGTACATCGGATCCTGAAATCACTCCGGTGGTAGATCCGGCTTTCCAGACTTCATGCTTTGTTCATCTGAGATATACAAAACATATCGAGGACATTTGTTCAAGTGGTATTTCATATGATGTGAAGATCTACTTTCCAGGTAGTTCTACACCCATCATAGCTGTAGCGCAGACGGATGTGGTCATGAATGCGAATGGAACTTTTGATCTCGTATTGAATACTGCATTAAGTCCGACATTATCTCTCAGAAAATATGGATTGGCGTATAACGATCCACTCAAACCAAATGAATACTACCGGATACTCTGGTCAGTCAGAAGTGGTTGTGGAAATATTACTACCTGCGAAGACAAGATCAGGCTGGAAGATTGCAAACAGCCAACGCCGGTTTGTGTCAATGGCCTGAGCACTGTGCCAATGCCTTCAAGTGGGAACATCACTATCTGGGCAAAGGATTTTAATGCCAGCAGCTTTGACAATTGTACACCAAAAGATCAACTGAGATATTCATTCTCCGGTACTGTGTTTCAGCCAAGCAGGTTATTTACTTGTGCAGATATCCTTGCACTCGGTGTTCAGCTACCGATCGATGTATGGGTATGGGACAACTGGAATAACAAAGATTATTGCCAGACTACGATTGTGTTTACAGATCCATCGGGTGTTTGTGGTCTACCATCAGGTGGTGTCAGTGGGGTAGTAGCTACTCCTCAGTTAGAAGCAACTGTTGCAAATGTTGGTGTCAGTCTGAAACAAGCGGGCCAGGTATTTGCATCTTTCACTACTACGGATGATGGAAGCTTTAACTTCCCTGTAGTTCCTGCCGGCACGATGTATTCGCTTGAAGCAGCCCGCGATGACAATCCACGGAATGGTGTTTCGACAGTGGACTTACTGAAGCTACAGCAACACATTCTGGGCATTGAACTTCTTTCAACACCATACCAGATGATAGCAGCAGATGCTAATAATAGTGGTAAGATTTCCGCCATCGACCTGGTTGAAATAAGAAAGCTTATCCTTGGGCGGAGCACTTCATTCCCGAATAATAGTTCCTGGAGATTTATACCGAAGAACTATGTTTTCAATGATCCCTATAACCCATGGCCATTCGAAGAAACCTCTTCATTCCATGTGGATAGCACGGGTCGAATAGAAGATTTTGCTGGAGTGAAAATAGGTGACCTCAATCAATCGGTGAACGCACATTTCAATCAGCTTCTGCCACGTAGTGAACGTTCAGCTTCATTTTCAGTAGTTGATAAATATGTCGATGCAGGTGATGAATTTGATATCACGCTTGACCTTTCAGAATTTGGCAAGAATGTATTTGGCGGCCAGTGGGTGCTTAAGTTCGATGGAATGAAAGTAGAGAGCATTCTTCCACTGATTCCCGGCTTCACTGAAGAAATGTGGTTTTTGGAAAATAATTCTCTTCGTTGCTCCTGGACTTCGACCTCTCCGATTCCATCTGCATGTGTGATGACCATACATGCAACGGCTTTGAAATCCGGGATGATCAGTGAAATGGTATCGATGGACAGAACATTCATGTCGGCTGAACTTTATGATCAGTCCCAGGAAATCTACAACCTGTCGATTGACTGGAAAGATGAAAATGCCTTGGCTAATGGCGATCAGGTGGAATTGCATCAAAACAGGCCAAATCCTTGGACTGAAGAAACCATCATTCCTTTTGAATTGCCATCGAGGGGAGAAGTGACGATAACGATAACAAATGCGCTTGGTGTAGAAATGACCGCGGTGACGCGTGAATTCAATGCCGGAAAGCAGCAGTATAAGATAACGAATGAAAGTTGGCCCGCCGGTTTGTACTACTACACACTGCGATATGGCGATTTCCAGCTTACCAAGACTATGTTGATCCTGAACAAGCGTTGACGAAAGTCCGCAAAGATGAATACCCCGGACAATGGTTCGGGGTTTTGTCGTTTATGTCAGGTGACCTACCTTAGCCGACCTTTCATGAAAGTCACAGAATTTTTTGCTCAAAACACCGGAAAGACGCATATGTCTTTCGAGATCCTGCCACCACTCAAAGGAGGCAGCATGGCTGATATCTTCAAGATGCTGGATTCCCTGATGGAGTTTAAGCCTCCATTTATAGACGTGACGTACCACAGAGAGGAATTTGTCTATACCAAGCACGAGAGTGGTTATTATGAAAAAACAGCGATTCGCAAGAGACCAGGGACTGTAGGGATTTGTGCAGCTATCATGCATAAGTATGATGTTGAAGCCGTCCCTCACCTGATTTGTGGAGGCTTTACAAAAGAGGATACAGAGAATGCCCTGATCGACCTCAACTTCCTGGATATTAAAAATGTACTGGCTTTGCGTGGCGATGCGATGACCTTTGAGGATAAATTCAATTTTACTCCCGGGGGCCATGCCTATGCCATCGATCTTGTGAAACAAATGGCCGATATGAACCAGGGGAAGTACCTGGACGCCAATATTGAAAAAGGAAATAAAACAGACTTCTGTATCGGTGTCGCCGGCTACCCTGAAAAACATTTTGAGGCGCCCAATATGGACAATGATTTACTCCATACGGCTGAAAAGATAAAAGCAGGAGGAGATTACATTGTCACCCAGATGTATTTTGACAATCAGAAATTTTTCGAATACGTCAAAAATTGCCGGGAGAAAGGCATTACAGTTCCAATTGTACCGGGGATCAAGCCTTTGACAAAACGATATCAGATGGCAGCTATCCCCAGAAAATTTTTCGTCAATATGCCCGATGATTTGGTGCGTGAAGTAAATAAGACGCAAACCGATGCAGCTGTTTTGGAAATAGGAGTCGAATGGACGATTGCACAATGCAAAGAACTGATCAAAGGAGGAGTTCCCTGCATTCATTTTTATACCATGGGGGATGGAAAGACGATTTCGAGGATATTAAAGGCAATCATGTGAGTCTTCTTGAATCGTCAATCGTGAGTTGTGAGTTGTGAGTTGTGAGTTTTTTTCTCCGTTTTCTCTTTGCCCTCCGTGCGAAAATTTTAGCCAGGAATTCTACGAATTAAATGATAAAATTAGGTGATGAAAGGGGTTTGTTAATGCAGCATGAGGGGAGGGGATCAATTCAATATTCTTTAAGCTCCATGGGAGAGACAACTCTGTAACCAACCGAAAACACAAATTCCTGAGCTCCAATAGGAGCGGCATCTTTTCCCACGCTCATGCTACATGCGTTCAATTATCGGGGAGAAAACTTGTTTGC
>JBDSPM010000399.1:0-8649 GCA_039930325.1 Saprospiraceae bacterium | reverse complement strand
TTTTTCCTGCTTCAATTTCCATCATTCCTAAATGATTTGAATGCACAAATTTGGACACCCATTACCGGTCTGCCATCAACCGAAGCATTAAAAACAGTAAAATTTATTGATGTTTCCACCGGCTGGGTAGGAGGTGAAAATGGTACCATCATGAAAACCACTAATGGTGGAATAAACTGGTCACTTCAAACTTCAGGCATAACCAATACAATCCGAAGCATTTACTTTTTAGATGCATCGAATGGATGGGCTTGTGGTGATGAAGGAACCATAATTGCTACTTCTAATGGCGGAACAAGTTGGTCTCCTCAGACATCTCCCTATACCACTCAATATAATTCAATCCGTTTTGTAAATAGTACTACAGGATGGATAACAGGAGTAGGGAATGTATTACTTAAGACTGTGAATGGCGGAACGGTTTGGACACAGCAAACTAATCAGGGTTCATCGCTGTGGGGACTTGAAATGGAAAGTCCGACTTCAGGCTGGGTTTGCGGAGGATTTGTTCAGTCACAGAATAGTCCTTCTCTACTTAAAACAACAAACGGTACTAATTGGATCTACCAGACCAACTCAGGTGTCAGTACATTTCTATCCTTCAATGACATCCGTTTTTCAGATGCCAACAATGGTTGGATTGTTGGTGGCCTCGGAACGATCCGTCATACGATCAATGCCGGTGCTACTCCATGGACTTCTCAAAACAGCGGTACTCAATTTGAAATATGGGGTGTGGATTTTATCAGCAATACAATTGGATATGCCTGTGGAAGAGAAGGGATCATTATTACAACCTCAAATGGTGGCACGACCTGGGCGGCGCAAAGTTCATCCATCACTTTCGGTACGCTATGGGAAATCGATATGGTCAATGATACATTAGGCTTTGCAGTAGGAGATACCGGAATTTTAAAATACCATATCTACACTCCCACCAATCCCATCGAATTATTGCAACCCAATGCCGGAGGAGATATTTTTCAGATAGGGACAAAACGATTTATTATCTGGCAGGCTCAGGCCGGCATAGCGAATGTAAAATTGGAATACAGCACTGTAGGAAACAGCGGCCCATGGACGATTATTTCTCCATCAACTCCTGCCTCAACAGGAAGCTATTCGTGGATCGTACCGAATACGCCATCCTTGAATTGTTATATTCGAATTTCAAACGCAGCCAATAACAATGTAAATGACATCTCAAATGCAGCCTTCTATATTTTAAACATACCATATGGGAAGGATTACTCGGTACTAACTACTGCTACTGTCAATAGCAATCCTCCGCAAATAACTATTTCCTGGGTCAATGATCCTAATGCTTTGTCTTATAACATCGATAAAAGATTACCAGCTGATACAAGTTGGACAAACCTTGCCACATTATCAGGCACTACAAACAATTACATTGATAATGCTGTATCTACAGGAACAATCTATGAATACCGTCTGGTTAAAACAACGCCGTTGATTACCGGATATGGATACATTTATTCCGGAATTGATATTCCTGCACCGGATTCGAGAGGCACACTTTTGATTGCTGCAGATAATAACTTTACCAGTTCATTGCAAACGGAAATCGATCAGCTCAAGTTGGACCTAATCGGAGATGGATGGAAAGTCATACAACAAAATTTTGCCCCGAATGTAAAAGATACAGCAGTAAAAAACTGGATCCTCAGTGAGTATACCCTACCCGGTGCAAATGTGAAATCACTTCTGATCATCGGCCATTTTGCGATACCCTATTCCGGTAATTATGCACCTGATGGCCATACTGAACGTATCGGTGCACAACCAACCGATATGTTCTACGCTGATATGGAAGGTGCCTGGACAGATAATACGGTGACAACAAATAATAGTGGCAACATTTATACACCAAATGTTCCTGGTGATGGCAAATGGGATCAAAGTGTTATTCCTTCATCTTCAGAGTTACAGGTAGGACGCATTGATATGCATAGTATGACCGGCTTCGCACTCAGTGAGGTGGATCTGATACGACAATATCTGAATAAGGATCATGCCTACAGGCACAAGATCATCAATCCACAACGAAGAGCATTACTAAATACACATCTCGATAACAGCATTCCTCCAACATCCGCTGTAGCCTGGCGCAGTTTCTCACCGATGTTTGGCAACAGCAATATAGCTGTCATCAATACTTCCGGATGTGCAGGTAATGGCACATGCAATAAGTTTATTGATTCACTACAATCACGTTCCTATCTCTGGACATATATGGCTGGCGGCGGAAGTGACACCAGTTGCGCCAGTCCGGTATTCACAAGTTCTCAGTGTTTCAATGTCAGTATGAATACTGTGTTTATGCAATTGTATGGAAGTTATTTTGTCGAATGGGCGAAAGGCGGAATCTCCACGACAACCAATCATTTATTAAGAGCACCTTTGGCAAATGCAGGCATGCCTTTGGCAACCTGTTGGACGGGAAGTAGCCCACGCTGGTATTTTCAACACATGGGTCTGGGTGAGACGATAGGTTTCTCAGTATTGCAAAGTCAGAATAACAAAGGAATTTATGATCCTGGAAATATTCAATGGCTCGGAGGTATACATATGAGTCTCATGGGCGATCCCTCATTGCGGCTGCATATAGTGTACCCGGTAACTAATTTATCCGCTACACAATCAGAAACGATGGTGCAGTTAAACTGGATGGCATCTGTTGATAATGCTATCATAGGATATAATGTCTACAAGTCAGATACGATCTCTGGAACATTTATTAAACTCAATTCGTCGCTGATCTTATTGACAAATTATACAGATACCTTTCCTTCAATATTGACAAATAATGTATACATGGTGAGAGCGGTGAAATCTGAAACTACCACAGCAGGAAGTTACCGGAATATGAGTGAAGGAATTTTTATTTCAAAACCGGTTGTGACAACATTTACTTTTGCAGGCAATGGGAATTGGAGTTTGTCCGCTAACTGGAATAACAATCTTAAGCCGCCGGCTACTTTGCCTTTAGGTTATTCGATCGTCATTGACCCCTTGATTGGGGGAGATTGTATTCTGAATTCTACTCAACACATTTCGACGGGTGCAAATTTTCATGTCATACCAGGTAAAGATTTTGTAATAGCAGGGGCGCTTTACCTCCATTGATCTATCTTTTCTTTGCTTCGGATAAGTTTCAGATGGTAGTAATCCGCTAGCCCAAGGCTTACTAGGTATAAACCCTGAATTGAAAAATAGCAACCACCCTACGTTCGTTTCAGACGTTGATCAGTATCATCTGATGATTAAAGGTGTTCTGTCTAACGGTGTAGTAGGCGATGTGGAAGTCAGTGTAGTCGGAGCAGATCTGGATATCACACAGAAAACACCGGGACACAGTTCCAATCGACTGATCACATTGGAAGGAAGCGTCGTCGCTTGTGATACGGTTTCGATTACAGTGGCATGGACGTCCTCTAAACATGATAACGTCATTACAGGAAACTGGAGCGGGTACGGTATGACTGTAGCAGGTCTTAAATGTCAATAAGTTCAATAAACCTTAAGCAGAAAAAGGCCATCAGTCAATGATGGCCTTTTTTATTAGAATCCGTGCAAATGTAAGATGCCGGATGGTTGGATGCCGGATGCCAGACTCGAGGCGCAAACGGGATGCGAGTTTTGCTCAACTGAGACCATTCTAAAGTTTAGCATTTAGCGTCTGTCATCTGTCATCTAATGTCTGGCATCCGGTATCCCTTTATCCGGCATCCAAATTTGAGGCGCCAGGTATTCCCGTCAGGGGTCGTAAATAAAAAACGCCCTGTCGAAACAGGGCGTTTTTTTATTTAAAAAGAAATGGATGATCTGATTCTTTTAAAATCAGCATCAATTCAAAATCATTATTGTCTTGCGATCAATTCCACTCGGCGATTCAAAGCTTTACCTGCTGCAGTTTTGTTATCTGCTATTGGGTTATCTTCTCCAAAACCAATTGTCGTTAACCGATCACCTCTTACGCCGTCTTTAATCAGTTCTGCTTTAACAGCTTCAGCACGTCTGTGACTCAATTTATGGTTATATTCAACCGAACCATCGCTGTCAGTATTTCCCTGAACTTCAACTCTCAGATCTTTGAAATCACCGCTGTTTAACAATTTAGCACCTTCCCTCAAATCCTTTTTAGCCTGAGCTGTCAGATTTGCGCTGCCGGTAACAAACTGTATCATCTTGGCATTGAATACTGCATTTTCCACTCTGGGGCATCCATGATTGTCAACCGGGCCTTTAATGCTTGGGCACCAGTCATCCACATCGGGTACACCATCATTATCCTTATCCGGATTTGGACATCCATCATAGGCGGCCAATCCTGCTACTGTAGGACATTTATCATTTTCATCATTGATACCATCCCCATCTGTATCCGGAATAGGGCAACCATCATATTTTGCAGTACCCGCAACAGTTGGGCATTTATCCATTTCATCATTGATACCATCATGGTCTGTGTCAGGAACAGGGCAACCATTATATTTTGCTGTACCTGCTTCTTTAGGACATTTATCCACTTCATCATTGATACCATCATTGTCAGTGTCAGGAATTGGACATCCATTATATTTTGTAGTACCGGCTACGTTAGGACAAAGATCGTCAGCATCTGTAATGCCATCACCATCCGTATCAGGACAACCCATAAATGCAGCTAAGCCAGCCACAGTTGGACAATTATCTTTATAATCAGGAATTCCATCAGCGTCCGTATCGGCAGGGGTGAACTTGCCAAACAATTTGATTTTTATTCCGGCCTGAATATTGGAATTGAAAAGCTCAAGGTTGCCTTGTGAATTGGTTTTATCCAAATCATTGATCCCATGTATATAACGGCCGAAAATAGTAACAGGCCCGCGAGGCAGTATTTCCAATCCAGCACTCAGTGATAATATGGCATTTGTAAAATTATCTTTCACGATGGCCGGGGGAGTATCAGTAAGTTTATTCAACAAATCCAACTGGGGCCCAAATGTGAAAGCAATATCACGCTGTGGAATCCATTTCAATAAAAGCGGAATAGAAATGTAGCTAATACCTCCATATGGAAGAAGAATTGATCCATTGACAGAACGATATTTATAAAAAGAATACATCACCTGAGGTTCCAATGCAAATTTTTGACCTAAGGGAAGACACAACCAGATACCCGCAGACCATCCAGTTTGTGTCCTGTAACCGATATTCAAAGGATTGTCTCCAGTGACTCTTAAATCATTGAAATTCAAGGCACCTAAAAGACCGCCTGAAACGCTATAGGTACCCTTGGCGTATTTGCCATGCATGGACATATCATCCATATCATGATCATTCTGGCAGAAAATAGTAAAGTGCATTAGTAAAAATGACACTATCAGTAATACATTTTTCATATAGAAGCGTTTTATTTGATTTTAAAATTAAGACTGTGCATTCAACCTATATTTCCGATTTGCCAAATATCAGCCGATAAATTCCAGCATCCAGAGATCAGTTTATTGATTCTTTAGAATGCTGTCGTTCTATTCCTTTTATGGAAGTGGGCGTCTGCAATGCAAATTTGCTGCTAAAATGAGGCTAAATTGTTACGTAATTTATGAAAAGAATTATACAATTCATTTGAAAACTTCTTTTTCAGAGCCAAGGTCGAAGAAAATCTAATTGAAAGTAAATATAAAACGCCCTGTGCAACAGGGCGTTTTATTATTCCATCACGAGTCCGGAGACTTATTTTCTTCCTCCCTGCAATGAATCCTTCAGTACCTGGAGCTCATCCATCTTGCCTTCTGCCGCCAGGCTTGATTGTTCAGGCCATGTGGTGGGGTCGAACATTTTGTACCGGGCTCCCTGGGCCAAAAGAATCTCCCGAATCTCTTCTCCATTTTTCGAAGCCAGCATAGCAAAACTATCAATGCCTGCAGCATGAAGAATCTCTTCAATCTTTGGACCTATACCCTCTATGATCTTGAGATCGTCTCCTGTATTTTTTGCTTTTGAAGCTTTTGCTTTAGGCACTTTTGATTCTTTTGCCGGAACAGATTCTGCTTCATCATTTGAAATAACTGTAGCTTTTTCCTCAGTAACTGTGTCTTCTGAAGCAGTTTCATTTGCCACGTCTTCATCAGAAGAACTTACTTCGTCATTTACTGAAGCGGCAACTTCTTCAGCAACCGGAGTTGCAACTGTTTCAGTACCATTTACATCCTCTTCAGTGACACTTGTCACTTCTTCTGAAGCAACGGATTCTGTTACTTCTTCTGAAGCAGTGGCCTCTACTTCATCAGCAGCTACCTTTGCATCTTTGGCAGCTTTCTTTCCTTTTGCTTCGGCTAATTGTTCTTTAAGCTGAGAAAACATCGCCATGTCTCCAAGTGTGGTAGGCTCGTATTTACCCTGCTGTTCCTTGACGGCCTGCTTGATTTCCTGGCCCTGCTTCCGACGATCATCTTTTACAACTTCTTCTGCTTCGCGCTGGATGTCTTCAAGATAACGCAGATGGGAAACCATGATGCGTTTGTCATCGCGGTTGAATTCAATCACTTTGAAAGTCAGTGTTTCATCCACTTCTGCCAACTTGCCATTCTCCTTGCGGAGATGACGTGAGGGTGCGAATGCTTCAAGACCATAAGGCAGCTGAACAATTGCACCTTTATCATCACGCTTCATAACGGTTGCTTCGTGATAAGAACCTACCGGGAATACATTCTCGAATGTGTCCCATGGATTTTCTTCAACATGTTTATGTCCTAATGACAGCTTGCGGTTTTCACGATCGATATCAAGGATCATGATCGGAAGATCAGCGCCTACTTTTGTAAATTCAGAAGGATGCGCGAATCTCTTTGTCCATGACAGATCAGAGATATGTACCATACCTCCTATGCCATCCTGCAGCTCTACGAATACACCATATGGAGTAAGATTTTGTACTCTTCCTGTATGTTTGCTGCCGACCGGATATTTCTTCTCGATTTCTCCCCATGGATCTGGAGTCAGTTGTTTAAGCGACAACGACATCTTGCGTTCTTCGCGATCGATGGTGACCACCTTGGTTTCATATTCCTGGCCTACCGTGAAGTAATCCCTTGCATGAATAGGCTGATTGCTCCAGCTAACTTCTGAAACGTGTATCAAACCCTCGACACCCGGAGTGATCTCAAGGAAAGCGCCATAATCTTCAACATTGACGATCTTCCCTTTGACTACACTGCCTTCCTTGATGGTATCGCTGACGACATCCCATGGATGAGGTTGCAATTGTTTGAGACCAAGAGAAATTCTCTTCTTGTTCTCATCAAAGTCAAGCACCACCACGTGTACTTTCTGATTGATCTCAAGCACTTCTGACGGATGATTGATACGTCCCCAGCTGATATCTGTGATATAGAGTAGACCATCCACACCGCCCAGATCCATAAAGGCTCCGAAGTCAGTGATATTCTTAACAACACCTTCGAGGACCTGTCCCTTTTCGAGACCTGAGATGATGGCTTCACGCTGTTCAGCAAGATCGCTTTCGATCAGTGCCTTGTGAGACACTACTGCATTCTTTATATTCTCATTGATCTTGACCACTTTGAATTCCATCGTCTTTCCTACGAACTGATCGTAATCAATGATCTGTTTGATATCGATTTGTGATCCGGGAAGGAACGTTTCAAGGCCTCCTGCATCAACGATGAGTCCGCCTTTGGTTTTACTGATCACGGTACCATTGATGATCGTACCATTATTGAATGAATCCACGAGGCGCTCCCATGCTTTCAGCAATTTTGCTTTTCTGCGGGAGAGGACTAATTGACCTCTTTCATCTTCCTGGCGCTCAACGTAGACATCTACTTCATCGCCGATTTTGAATCCATCGATATCTTTAAATTCGGATACGGATACAAGGCCATCTGATTTAAAATTGATATCCAAGACGGCATCTCCGCCGGTGATTTGGGAAACGCGTGCTTTAATGACTTCATTTTCGTTGACGGCACCTAATGTTTTCTCATATAGCGCTTCCAGTCGTTCGAATTCATCTTTAGCATAGATATGCTGATGCCGGTTTGAGATCGACCAATCAAAATCATCATGTGCGGTGGATACTTCAGGACCCTGGGTGATTTTTGGCTCCTCTGAGAGAGCTTTCAGGGTGGCTACTTCTTCAGTTTGTGTTTCGGTACCATCCTGGGCTACTTCTTCAGTTTGCGTTTCAGTAGTTTCCTGAACTACTTCTTCAGTTTGGGTTTCAGTAGTTTCCTGGTTTGGAGTCTCTTGGGACTCCTCTGGGTTAGTTATTTCTTCTGACATTTCAGAGACTAAAGTGGTTTGTACGTTCCTAAACAATTGATTATCAGGAACGGAGGTTAGATAATAAGGTTAAAAAGGGAGGGCAAAGGTAATTCTTTCTTTCTTTAGAACCAAGCTGCAAAAAATAATTCCGAACAAGGAATAAAGAACAAAGAATATCAAATTTTGGGTGAAGAAAGAATATTGAAAAAAAATGAATAATCACAAAGATCGAAGTCCCGGTGAATTCCGAATAAGGAATAAAAAATGGCGAATTTCGAAGTTTTGAAGATGCCTTTTTATTCATTCACTTCGTTATTTTCTATTTATTCCCGCATACTGCGGGATCCTCGTGCTGAG
>JBDSPM010000398.1:0-2541 GCA_039930325.1 Saprospiraceae bacterium | reverse complement strand
CTCCGCGATACCCCTGGCTGGAGAAGGGTATGAAGACTGGATAAGCGAATTAAATAAGGTCGATTCGCTGACAGGCATCATCATTGTAAAAGGATTTTTTTTTCTTGATGAAAAGGAATCAATTACGTTTGATGAAGTCCTTGCTCACCAAAGGGTGAATAATGTTTTGAAATTGCTGAAGATTCCTGCAGACATAATAATGGTGCAGGTTTTGCCACAGGAAATCAATGCTGATGTGAGATCTAATCCATTCGAATCGATTAGTTTCGAGCGTTTAGCACTTAAAAATATATTGCATTCAGCCGGGGATACGATTGAGTTGTGTTTCCCCCTGAAAGATTCTTTGACTCTTCCCCCGGCATTGTTCCATGCATTAGGTTCATGGCTTGACAAGCGCGCAGAAAGAAAAGATAGCCAGACCTATGTAGTCGGTATTGCTGACGGTAGTGGAATTGCAGAGTCTGCAGATATGGCATTGGACAGGGCGATCCTGATTCAAAGAGTGATGATAGAAAATGGATGGCCAGGAGAGCGAATTCATCTTTCAACCGGCCAGCGAAGCAGCCCCCATCCTATTAGAAACCGTTGTGTAATTGTATATTTTAAGTGAGATCTAAAAATAATTGACATGTACCTGCTTACTATTTTTAGCGAAGATTTTTTACTGGTGGCAGAAACTTTAGCTATCGTGATCGGCTCTATGCTGATGGGTATATTGTTAGCCTATCTTCAATGGGGCCACCTGAAAAAGCATGTCAAAAAACTATCAAACAATCTTGACCTGGAACGTGACCAGGCAGAAGAACTAAGGAATCAGCTAAAAATTCAAAATGCTGTCAAAGGTCAACTCCAGAATGAAATCGCTGATGGAAAATTGAAGCTCGATGCAAATGCAAAAAAGATCTTTGACCAGCAACAGCTCCTCTTCGATCAGCAGGAACAAATGGGCAAGCATGAGGCAGGCTCTAAAGCTCAAAAAGTTGCTATAGATCAGCTAAATACTACGATTGATTCATACCAGCACCGCCTTCGCGTGATAGAAGAAGAATTATTTCAATCAAAAAAAACCAAGAGTTCGCTAAAGAAAATAAATACGATTCCTGCCACCCGTGCTAATTATGAACATGTCAGTCAATTGCTGGGCCGGCAGGTCATTGAAAATGATCTGACGCTTATAATTGGCATAGGTCCGAAAACAGCAACATTGCTTCAGGCAAACGGCATAAAAACATGGGAAGCTTTAGCAACGATTCCAATAGAGTCCTTAAGCAAAATCCTTTCTGACGCCGGGGGTATTTATAAATCTCTCGATCCAACCCAGTGGGCGAAGCAGTCATCCATGGCTTCAAAAAGTGAATGGCGGAAATTGCGCGTTTTCCAGGAGATCCTACGCAGAAAAGAATAGACATTAACTGGATTTATACAAGCTTTCCGGCTGAAATAAGGAATTTCAGAACAACAAATGATATCTCATTGTTGTCCTATCTTGCATCCCTTAATCCTGATCACGTTTGCAACATCTTAAAGTCTTACGTAAATACTTCTGGAAGTATAAATATCATCTTCTGCTGGGTATCGTCTTTGTTGCAGCCGGCAACTATTTTCGTGCATGGCAGCCACAAGTAGTCCGGGAGGCTTTGGACTATGTATTATCCCAGCTGAAACTCTATAATGCAGCTGATGCTTCGGGAAAGCAAGTGATCCTGCATACCCTAAATGGAGCCCTTTTCAAATTTGGCGGCCTGGTGCTGCTCCTTGCTTTTATCATGGGCATCTTTATGTATTTCATGCGCCAGACGATCATCGTGATGTCCCGGTTGATCGAATATGATATGCGAAAGGAAATCTATGATCACTATCAATTCCTGGACCGCAGCTTTTACCGACGTAACAATACCGGAGATATGATGTCACGGATCACCGAGGACGTCAATAAAGTAAGAATGTATTTAGGACCCGCCTTGCTCTATGGCATTAACCTCGTGACGTTATTTATCATGGTAGTGTATGCCATGTTGAAAGTGGATGTCAGACTTACTTTGTATTCTTTACTGCCACTTCCCATTCTTTCTTTATCTATTTATTATGTAAGTCAGTTCGTGCAAAAACGCAGCCAGGCCATCCAGGTTAAGTTAAGCAGGCTGACCGGCATCGTACAGGAAGTCTTTTCCGGAATCCGGGTAGTAAAATCCTACACACAGGAAAAAGCATTCGGCCGGCACTTCGCTTCAGAAAGTGAAGACTACAGAGCAAAAAATATGTCACTTGGCATCATTGAAGCGATGTTTGTTCCCCTTATGATGGTATTGATTGGTTTAAGTACCATCCTCGTCATTTATGTTGGAGGCTTGCAGGTTTTTGACGGAAGTGTTACTACAGGCAACATAGCGGAATTCGTGATATACATTAATATGCTCACGTGGCCGGTTACCGCCATAGGTTGGATAGCTTCTATTGTTCAACAGGCAAATGTTTCCCAAGGACGCATCAATGAGTTTATGAATTCAATGCCCGTCATCGTCAACGAGGGTACACATAAAG
>JBDSPM010000397.1:0-2537 GCA_039930325.1 Saprospiraceae bacterium | reverse complement strand
CTGGATGAAGACCGAACATTTTGTTGGAGAAGTGTATACAGGATTAGTGAAAAATCGTGTCCTTCACGACCCTGCATTTTTTTCAGATTTTGGTCACCTATGGACATCCTACACCATATTTGATACTATCACGACTTCCGGTACGGATACGATAGGTGTGCAATTGGGATCAGCGCTTGGGGATTTCTGCATTTGTGATGTGGAATATGACCAGATTGAACTCACCATCATAGATTCGCTTACAACACCTATTACTGTACCGTTTCAACAACATGATATTTTAGTCTCCCCAAATCCATTTAT
Organism: Saprospiraceae bacterium; assembly: GCA_039930325.1. Taxonomy (GTDB): domain Bacteria; phylum Bacteroidota; class Bacteroidia; order Chitinophagales; family Saprospiraceae; genus Opimibacter. The sequence goes on along the minus strand of JBDSPM010000397.1, from coordinate 2,234 downwards.
GGATCGGATCACCATTCAATCCGCTGAAGGAAATGAATTCACTATCTTCATTTTTAGTAGTGATGGTAATTTAATTTCATCCAACAAATCATATAGTGATTTTACCCTGCTTGATCTAAGCTCCTTTTCATCTGGTATTTATTTTTATCAACTTCACTGGAGGGATAAAAACAAATTTCCGGTACAGGGCAAATTGATCAAAATGTAAGCCCAGGTGAAAATATTCTTCTCACCTATAGTGCAAAAGAGGACGCAGACGGTACCTCAGAATGGCAAAATTGAATTAATTTTTGCATTTATCAATTATTCCCCCTTACTTTGCACTCATATGGAAATGTTAACTCAAAATAACGGTTGGTGGTGTGTAACTAGATTCCGCATGGGATTCAGTTGACTGCTGCTGTTATTTTGTAATAAGATACTAGAAGCCTGCTGAGTTCAGCAGGCTTTTTTTTGCTCGAATATCAAAATTGTGAATGATATGAAGTGCCGGTTTACCACCACGATCGTAAAAACGCTCAGTGATACCCACACCCCGGTAGAACTGTACATAAAGCTAAGGGATAAATTCTCGCATACTTTTCTGCTGGAAAGCTCGGATTATAAGAGCAAGGAAAACAGCTTTTCCTATCTATGTCTGAATGCCATTGCTTCTTTTATTACCGGGAGGGAAATGACAGAAATAAAATATCCGGATGGAAGCTCTGAATTGTACAGAACATCTGACCTTAACATTGCAGTCGAGCTGCACAATTTCTCCAAATCTTTTATATCTGATACTTTTCAATATGGGTTCGCGACGAATGGTTTATTTGGATATACATCCTACGACGCCATTCCATTGTTTGAAGATATCCGGTTTAAGAATCAAAATTTTGATTTACCCTTATTGCAATATCATTTATTCCGCTACATCATTGTATTCAATCATTTCAACAATGAATTGTATGTCATCGAACATACAGAAGAAGAACAAGAGTCCGGAATTAACCTCATACTGGATCTTATTGCGAACAGGGCGGTCACAAAATTTCCATTTTCAGTGCGAGGAGAGGAAACCTCTAATTTTTCGGATGCAGATTTTTTACAAAATATTTTGAAGGGGATTAAGCATTGTCATCTGGGCGATGTATTTCAAATCGTGCTGTCCAGGAAATTCAGGCAATCCTTCAGGGGAGATGAATTTAATGTATACAGGGCTTTGCGATCCATCAATCCATCACCTTATCTTTTCTATTTTGATTATGGTGATTTCAAAATATTCGGTTCTTCTCCGGAAGCTCAGCTCATCATTGCAAATCAGATAGCCATCATCAACCCGATAGCAGGCACTTTTAAACGAACAGGGAATATAAAAGAGGACGCACAAATAGCGATCGCATTGAGCAATGATCCTAAAGAAAATGCAGAGCACATCATGCTGGTTGACCTCGCAAGAAACGATCTCAGTCGTAACAGCAAAAAAGTGAGTGTGGATAGTTTTAAACAAATAGAATACTATTCTCACGTGATTCATTTGGTTTCAAAAGTGAGCGCTGAGCTTGAAGAAGATTACAATCCCATCAAAATTCTTGGCGATACCTATCCGGCCGGAACCCTGTCAGGGGCACCGAAAAATAAAGCTATGCAAGTCATTGATGCATACGAACCAGAAAGCAGAGGTTTTTATGGAGGGACTGTTGGGATACTTGGGCTTGATGGCACCATTAATCACGCCATTTTCATACGATCATTTTTGAGCAGGAATAATGAATTGACGTATCAGGCTGGTTGTGGTATTGTAGCGAAATCAATTCCGGAAAATGAACTGCAGGAAGTGAATCACAAATTATCGGCCTTACGAAAAGCCATCGAGCTGGCACATCAATTATAAAGATGAAAATCCTGGTAATAGACAATTATGATTCGTTTGTGTACAATCTCGTCCACATGCTTTACAATTTAGGCGTAACAGATATTGATATTGTAAAAAATGATAAAGTCGACCTGAATACGATAAATGAATATGATAAAATTCTCCTTTCACCCGGACCTGGCATCCCGGATGAAGCAGGACTGATGAAGAAGGTAATTGAAATGTATTCATCTTCGAAAAGGATCCTGGGTGTTTGCCTGGGTCATCAGGCAATAGGCGAAGTTTTTGGGGGCACCCTTCACAATCTGGATGAACCATTGCATGGCGTGGCCTCGCGAATCACTATACTGCATAATGATTATCTTTTTGAAAACACACC
>JBDSPM010000396.1:0-2844 GCA_039930325.1 Saprospiraceae bacterium | reverse complement strand
CGCACCATGATGAAGCCACTTTTCCAAACCTAGCCAAAACTTTTTCATCACTACTATATTCCAGGCCATAATCCAAACCGGATTCGTTTTCAATTTTACGCGTAGTCCAATCCGAAATACCAAGTTTTGAAAAAAGAGAATGTACTTCCGATTTGATCGAAAAGAAATCCAATGATTTAGTATTGCCTCCTTGCCAGTGAACAGGTTCTTGTGAACCTACAACTGATAACACAAGATGTTCAGCTTCGAGAGGTTGTCCATCTTTTTGCAAATAGGACTTTCCGAATTCATAAAGACGGAGGTCATCCTGCTTGCGATTGACATTTCGCCTGATCGTCTCTAATGTTGGAATAATCATTTCAGGCCGGAGAAGATTCAATGATTCATTTGAAGTATTATGGATGGTCACCCACTGACTGGCATCTGGTGCATCAATTCCCTTGTAATACACCGGTGAAGAGAGCGACATGTTCATACACTCCAGGAATCCCTTTGCAGAAAGGAACTGTCCAATCAGCCTTCTCATCCGATGCAGCACATACCTGGGCTCGATGGCTACCGATGTATTCATTTTTCCAGGTAATGGGATATTGATAAAACCGTAAATCCGCAGGATCTCTTCGATCACATCAATCTCCCGAAGGACATCCGCTTTATTCGTAGGGACATCTACACCAAGATGATCAGCTGATTTCTCAATGATCCTAATATTGAGTGCAGTAAGTATCCTTTCAACCTGCATCATTGAAAATGTAACTCCTGCCGTTTCATTTATTTTTTTGAGCGACAGATTTATTCGTGCGGGTAAAATAGGTTTGGGATAAATATCAATGATCTCAGATGCAACTTTTCCATTCGCATAAATTGCCAATAGATCTGCAGCTCTGGCAAGTGCCTTTATGGTAATATTCGGATCAGAACCTTTTTCAAATCTGCGGGCAGCTTCTGTTCTCAGGTTATGACGCATACTGCTTCGACGCACAGAACCTGCATTGAAATGTGCAGCTTCAAGAAAAATTGATTTCGTGGTATTAGATACACCAGAATTTAATCCGCCATACACACCACCGATGCACATCGGATTTCCATCACCATCGCAAATCATCAAATCTTCTGATGACAATTTGTAAGTGATGTTATCAAGTGCAAGAAATGGTGTTCCTTCTTTTTTGGTTTCTACAATGATTTCCCGGGCCTTGATTTTATCAGCATCAAAAGCATGTAAGGGCTGACCCATCTCATGTAATATGAAATTGGTGATGTCGACTACATTATTGATTGATTTCACACCAATAGATTGCAATCGTTTTTGCATCCAGTCAGGGGAAGGTCCTATAACTAAATCTGAAATAACAATTCCCGAATACCGCGGACATGCTTCACTGTTGCGAATATCCACTTTGAATGATTTTGGATTTGCAACTTTTTTGATTTCTGGAATAGAAGGCCACTGAACTTTGTAGTCACTCTTATTTTGAACAGTGAGATAAGCCGCGAGATCTTCAGCGACACCTAATACAGAAGTTGCATCCGAGCGATTCGGTGTGAGACCGATTTCAAAAATGGTATCTGAAGTGACATGATAATAATCACTCGCCAGCGTTCCGATCTTTACATCATCCGACAAAACCATTACGCCTTCATGACTTTCACCTAATCCCAATTCATCTTCAGCGCAGATCATTCCTTCACTGAGTGCTCCGCGGATTTTTGAAACATTGATCGGTCGTGGTTTTCCTTCTTTATCGAATAAAGTTGTTCCCGGAATAGCCACCCAAACAATTTGGCCTGCAGCAACATTTGGACCGCCGCAGACAATTGATGAAGGTTGAGCACCACCAATATCAACAGTACATACTTTTAAACGGTCTGCATCGGGATGTTTTTCACAAGTCAGAACCTTTCCTGCGATGACGCCTTTATAACCACCTTTTGCTGATTCCCAGGATTCAGTTTTTTCAACTTCGAGGCCAATGGAGGTGAGTGCTTCGGCTATCCGGAGAGGATCCAGATCTGTTTTTAAATAATCATTCAGCCATTGAAGGGATAAGGTCATGGAATTAGTGCTTTGATCCGATTATACTGCGTTTCTGAAAGGAAATGTCAGTGAGGCAAAGATAAGTTTTATTTGAGCCTGACTTGTGGGAGGCAGTATTCTGCGGCGAAACAGACATTTATTCTACCCCTTCAGGGTAGGGAGCCTCTATGGTCATTTTTCCACGGGTTGCACCCGTGGTTAACCACATTTGAGCCCTTCAGGCTCATGATTTTCATTAATTTAAAAGCCAACTTATTATGATGGATTCTTTTCTGAAATAATAGTATACCACTATTCACCTGTGGACCACATTTGAGTCCTTCAAGCTCAGGAATTATCGCCAACTTCTTGAACTGTATACAATTTACTATAATTTAAACTCTTTTTGCGCACGTGCTTAACAACATTGGAACCCTTCTGCCTCATTATTTAGGGTATCAGTTTAACATGTGCAGCCTGTAGGTCCGGAAAATTATTTCTACCTACATCAGAGACCAATGCAATGATATCCATGTTCTGCGCATTCAAGAAGTTCTGCCAAAATTGGAGTCCTTCAAACTCAGGATTCAGGGAATTATTTTAACATGTGAAGCCTGCAATACAGGAAAATTATTCCCAGCAACATCGGATACAAATGCAACTATATCCATATTCTGCGCATTCCAGTTGCTGTCCAATACTTTTGTATAGGTTTCGCCAAAAGACTGGCCTAATAAAATGCCATTAAGGATTGATGCACCCGTCGCTGGTGTAAGCATACCTCGAAGCACGTGGTTGTGTACATAATTAGGAACGATGCCACCTGC
>JBDSPM010000395.1:0-6862 GCA_039930325.1 Saprospiraceae bacterium | reverse complement strand
CGTAATAATATCTTTCCTCTTCCCCAAATTTGATCGCCTGACTATAAATATTCAATGCCTCAGCATACGATTTCTTAGCCTGCAAAACTCTGCCTTTCCTGTATAAAAATTCAAGACGTTGTGTCTGATGGTTTAGTGTATTGAAAAATCCATCTGTCAATAGATTCAACGCCTGCTCATTATACCCACCGTCAAATAACAACCTTGCATGCAGCAAAACCGGATGTGGTTTTTCACGAGTCTCTGCCTCTCGCATAGCCTGTTGATCCTGGTCCGAATTCGCATCTCCTTTCAGCAGGATCTGTTGCATGTAATCAGAATAGGCGACATCATCTCCCCGAAGTAAAGAATACCAGCCCAGCTTCTGAAAGGCTTCCTTGATGTAGTGCTTTCCTTTGTTGAATAGGATGAAGTTTTTGAAATAAAGATCTGCATCATCGTCGCCTTTGCAGAGTTTACACTTGCCAAGCATGAAATCCATGAATGGAATTTTTAAAGCCTTTGGATTTCTCGGTTCCATCTGAAGCACTTTGATAGCTATATCATTATTTCCCGCCGCAATATTGACGCTGGCCATCACATATTGTACAAACCGATTTTGCGTGACCTTTCCAAAAAACTTGTTCAGTACCTGCAATCCATTCTCCGGTTTGTTATTGAGCCGGGCTTCTGCCATAGCTGTCAATAAAATGGTTTCCTGCATAAAAACATTCTCCAACGGATTGTTTTTATCAACAATCATATGCAACTCTTTCAGTCCTTCATCAATCGATCCGTCCAGGCTGGTTACCATGGATACAAGCCACCGGTATTGATCCGGAATCGCTCCGAAGGCAATTTTTATAGCAGCATATAACCGCAGATTTGCATCGTCATCCGGATGTAATTTTTGATTCCTCTTCAGCATCCTGAATGCCTGGTTGACATCCGAGGCGGCGGATACAAATTGATTTTCCTCCATCCGCAAGGCACAGTGATGAAGACGGATTTGTGCCTGGCACATAAGCGACAATGGATTTGATTCCGGCACTACGGAAATCCGGTCTCCCCGCAATGATGAGCTTTCTAAAAAGGCTGGAATTTTATGGATGTCCTCCTGCAAAAAGATCTGCAGGAACATTGCGTAGTCTTCCAGGTAGGGCCAGATGAGATTGTCAGGATGTGTGATAGCCTGAAGGCGAATGATAGTCATGCTCTCCTCTATGCGGAGTTCGCTGATGAATTCATACGCAGCTTTAGCTTCTACTGTCCAGTATATGCTCTGAGAGAATGAAGCAGAAGAAATGAAACATAGGGTGAAGGCACATGCCAGAATTTTAATTCGAGCCCGGACATGTGTATGCACAGCAACAAAGAGTTTAATTAAGCCTCAACAGTGACTCCGGCAATTTCATTGTCGACCAGTATGCGTCCGCAATGTTCGCACGCAATAATTTTCTTTCGTTGAGAAACTTCTAACTGAATTTGTGGTGGTATCTGGTTAAAACAGCCGCCACAACTGTCGCGCTCGATCGCCACGAGGGCTAATCCATTTCTATAATTATTACGGATGCGATGATATGCATTCAATAAGCGTGCATCAATCACAGCTTCTGCAGCTGCAGCGATTTTGCGGAGAGCCTTCTCTTCTTTTTCTGTTTTCGCTATGATGGATTTAAGTTCATCCTTTTTCAGATCAAGATTCGCTTTTTTAGTTTTATACTTGTCTTTGACCTCCTTGACAACAGTAGTCTTGGCATTTACTTTTTCAGCATTCTCTCTTGCTTTTTTCTCTGCCAACTGAATTTCCAGTTTCTGCATTTCAAGCTCTTTAGACAATGCGTCATACTCGCGATTGTTCTTCACATCATCAAGCTGCTTCGTATATTTTTTGATGAGCGCTTCGCCTTCTGACATACGGGTCAGAAATTTCTGGCCTTCTTTTTCAATATCCTTTACAGTATCATTCAGGTTTTTGAGCCTGGTCTCGAGGCCGGTGATTTCATCTTCAAGATCACTTACTTCGATCGGAAGTTCGCCTTTTAGAATTTCTATTTCATCAATTTTTGAGTCAGCTTTTTGCAGAGCATATAGTTGTCGTAACTTTTCCTCTACGCTGATTTCGGTTGCTTTAGCCATAACGATTTAAAGAGAATCAGGTGAAATAATGGACAGGGTTAGTGTTTAATTGGGTGCAATGGGCGGCAAAAGTACGAAATTTCCTTGAAATCAATTCCTGTAACACATTTATGGTGTACTGTTCGCTTTCATAATGCCCTATATCACAGATGATTATCTTTCCATCGGCATCAAAAAATCCATGGTATTTATAGTCGCCTGTCACAAAAGCCTGCGCTCCGGCTTGTATAGCATCTTCCAGGAGAAAGCTTCCCGATCCACCACAAACAGCGACCATTTGAATCGGCCTTCCTGGCAACTTGGAATGGCGGATTACGTGGGTTTTCATTTTCACTTTTACATGGGTAAGAAATTCAGCCTCTGACATGGCATTCGTAAAATGACCGATAATACCTGCTCCATGATTTTTAACATCAGGATCGCTTGACATGGGCCTGAGTATACCATCAATGGTGAGATCAAGTTGATGTGCTATCCTTTCATTCACCCCGCCTTCGAGTACATTGTCAAGGTTGGTGTGGATGGCATATATAATAATCTCCTCCTTAATAGCTTTCATTACCAATCTCTCTGTAAGATTGGATCCTGTGATGCGTTTTATCCCATAGAAAATAGCGGGATGATGAGATATCACCACATTGCAGTTTAACCGGATAGCTTCATTTAGAACTTCTTCTGTACAATCAAGACAAATCAATACGCCTTTAACAGTCTGCATGGATGATCCAATCAGCAAGCCACTGTTGTCATATTCTTCCTGCAGATGAAGGGGAGCAATGGATTCAAGATATTGAAAAAGCTCAGTGGCATTTGTACTCATACGTCTTTAGTATATCGCTTATGCAGCTGGAGAATTTTGCTTTCAAGATTTGTAGTGCTGAATCCTTCTACGTATGGAATGACCTCAACACAACCTCCCCAGGACATCACTTCTTTAGAACCCACGATTTCTTCTGCTTTGTAGTCACCTCCTTTGACAAGCACATCCGGCTTCAATTCATTGATTACCTCCAGCGGTGTTTCTTCCATAAAGGGAAATACCGCATCTACAGTGCTCAGGGATGCCAGCAGATAAAGACGGCTTGACAATATATTGATAGGCCGAGATTCCCCTTTTAGTTTTTGTACAGATGCATCACTATTTACGGCAATTATGAGATGATCGCCGAGCAGTGCTGCAGTTTCGAGATACCGGATATGTCCGGCATGCAGGATGTCAAAACATCCATTCGTAAAAACTATTTTTTCTCCTTTTTTGTGCCAGCTTTCACAAAGTCTCTTCATCCGATCGAGGTCGAATATCTTGCTTTCTGCCGGGCGGGTAATAGGGGACATGTAATTTATCTTTTTTATTATACAGAGGTAGTACAATCATTCCTATAATACCCCAAAGCAATGTGCCAAATAGCTGGATGGAAAAGAATTGAATATTGGCAAACGAAAAAGCATCATCGCCGTGTATGCCATAAATCGCAAGTGCAGATATCACCATGACATGGAATGTACCCATGCCTCCCGGTGACGGAAATACAACGCCAAGCCCGCCAAATACAAATACCATCAGGCCTGCCATGGCTCCAAGTTCCCTCGTAGGCCCGAAAGACTGAAAGGCAAGGAACATCATCAGGTAGTACATCAACCAGATAGCTACTGTATCAAGCAGCAACAACCAGGGCTTCTCTACTCTGCGAAGACTGCGAAGTCCATCGCGAAATCCTTCGACCAGGTGATGTATGCGCTGGTATAAGCTCCAGCGCTTGATAACTCGTCTGTACCAATATGCCAGGAAAAGAAAGAGGATAAAAAGAACTAAAACAATGTAAAGCCAACTTTTTCCGAAAACTGAATTGCCAATTCTATCTCCGAAATAATTAAACAATACATTGCCCTGCAGGATGAGTACGAGGATAATGGCAAACAGGAGGCTTAGTAAGTCCAGGATGCGGTCCACTACGATCGTTCCCATAACTTTTTCAGGACCTATCCCTTCATATCGAGCAAATAATCCCGCACGCACCACTTCTCCTACTCTTGGCAAACCCATATTTGCAAAATAACCCACCATGATGGTAAAAAATGCGTTCACAATACTCCCTTTCCTCCCCAGTGTTTTGATCAGCATCAACCATCTGTGTGCCCGGATCAGATTGCTCAACAAATACGCAAATACGATCACGGCTATCCAGTAATAATTCGCCTCCGAAAAATCCGTCTTTAGCTTTTGAAAAAGGCTGCAACTTTCTTTTGGAATATTTTTTAATGCGCAATCTGCTACGTACGCGGAATTCTGACTGCGGTATACCAGGAATAAAATCAGCGCGCCTATCCCTGTGAAAAGGATAAACTGCAATATTTTATTTACACTTTTTGGTAATGCCACAGCTTACTTCTTAATATGATTATATTGATCCGGGAAGATGGTGCTTTTTAAAAACATGGAATTCAAAAGTATGGTTTTCCCCTTAATAGAATAAGTTCATTAGATAATAAGGTACTTTCTTCCATCCTATCAGGGGAATAGGCTTTATGACCGGGCATAAGCTGTCTATCCTTAACGGCAGTATTCAATAAGTGTTTAAGCTTATTAGCCTGTGGCGATCATATCATCAGTTATTGCTATGTGTTTTGCAGATGTTATCTGATTTGCATCTTTACATGACCATTTATATTTTGATCTTCTCTAATCATCTGTATGATCATATTTAAAAGAGTGCTTCCAATGCAGCACTGGATACATGCCAGGAAAATTGAGGGCCGGCGTATCGGCTTCATCCCGACTATGGGGGCCTTGCATCAGGGACATTTATCATTGATGGCAAGAAGCCTGGAAGAATGTGACATTACAGTGGTTTCCATATTCGTCAACCCAAAACAATTTAATGACCCTCAGGATTTATTGAAGTACCCAAGGCCGGTAGAAGAGGATCTGAAATTGTTGTTGAAAGCAAATATTGATGTGCTATTCTTTCCTGAAGTGGATGAAATATATCCGGCAAGTCAGACAGCCGTGAAGGATTTTGATCCGGGCATAGTAGGCACCGTGATGGAGGGAAAATTCAGGCCAGGGCATTTCGCCGGTGTGGCAGAAGTTATGCATAGACTGCTCGTCGTTGTACAACCTGACAGGCTATATATGGGGCAAAAAGATTTTCAACAAACAGCGATCGTACGTAAATTGATCCATGACTGGCATCTGAAATCGCAACTGATCATATGTCCTACCTTGAGAGAGGAAAACGGATTGGCCATGAGTTCGCGAAATCTTAGATTAAGTCCTCATGCAAGAAAAGAAGCCGCGATCATCTACAAAACCTTAACTGAAGCAAAACGTAAATTTGAAAAGGGAGAACCGATCCATCAAATCAAAGAAGAAGCAATGAGGACATTATTACAAAAAGGTTTTATACCTGAATATTTTTCGATCGTTGATGCTGTCACACTTGCCGATATTGAGCTCAATGAGGAATCACAGTTTGTAATAGCATGCTGTGCAGTGAAAGTGGAAGGTGTGAGATTAATAGATAATATAATCCTGAAAGAAAAAACAAGCGGACTGAATTAAATAATATGAAGAGTATTTACATGGCAGCTTCTAATCAACATGTAGGCAAAACTACCTGCACACTGGGATTAGTTTCGGCATTGATGAAAGAGGGATATCACGTAGGCTATTGCAAACCTGTCGGCCAAAAATCGCTTGAAGAAAATCAACGGGTGGATAAGGATACGGTGTTATTCGCCGATCTCATTCACTTTGATATTGAGCCCGAGCTCCACAGTCCCATCATCCTTGGACCCGGCGCCACGACGCGATATCTGGACGATCCCGATGAATTTCATTTCGAAGAAGATATCCTTTCGGCAGCGCACGAGCTGGGTAAGACACATGATATCATTATTTTCGAAGGCACAGGTCACCCTGGAGTAGGCAGTGTCACAGGAGTTTCAAACGCCCGTGTAGCCAGGCTTGTGAATGCTCCTGTGATCATGGTAGTCGAAGGAGGGATAGGAAGCACGATCGATGCACTCAATATGAATCTGGCTTTATTCAGAGAGGAAGGGGTTCCAATTCTGGGTGTGATCGTCAACAAAGTGATACCTGAGAAGATGGACAGGATAAAACATTATCTCAATAAATGGCTTCTTCCGCATCACATTCCCCTATTGGGAATCATCCCCTACGAAAAGAGCCTGGCGTATCCTGTCATGCGCACGATCGCGGATTCAATCTCAGGCCTTACGACCCATAACCACGAAAACCTGGACAATAAAGTAGAAGACATAGTAGCCGGATCACTACTCGATACACAGGAGCTCAAATCATTTGAAAATGTTTTATTGGTAGCGGCTGTTCGGCAGCTTGAACCTGCACTTGATAAGATCAATATGATCATGAAGGTGCTGCGAAAAACAAAATCCCCTCTCTCCGGAATTGTTCTGACCGGGCAAGGAACTCCTGAGCCCCGTTCGATTGATTATATTCTCAAGCACAAAATTCCCATGATCAGAACTGAGCTGGATACCTATGGCTCAGTCCTTCAAATCAGCAAGATCGAAGTAAAGATCAACCGAAACACACCATGGAAAGTCCGCAGAGCAATTGAGCTCGTCGGTGAGTACGTTGATATCCAATTAATCCGTGACAGACTGGGGCTATAGAACGACCACCCCGGTTGCCATAAACTTCATCTCAGTTACAGGCTCTGTAATCTTTGCGATTTCTGCTTCACTCTTACCTGCATCC
>JBDSPM010000394.1:0-5967 GCA_039930325.1 Saprospiraceae bacterium | reverse complement strand
GCCCTCTGTCTTCAGCGACATCCATATCGGGGAAATCAGTACCGATAATTTTAATACCGCTTTTGTAAAATTCTTCAGCCAGCTTCAATGCGGTTTGTCCGCCCAACTGAACTATGATTCCTTCTGGTTTTTCCAACTCGATAATCTCCCTGATATGTTCCCAGTATACGGGCTCGAAATAAAGCTTGTCGGCGATATCAAAGTCAGTGGAGACGGTCTCAGGATTGCAATTGATCATAATAGCTTCGTAGCCAACTTCTTTGATGGCCAGCACGCCATGGACGCAACAATAATCGAATTCAATTCCCTGCCCGATGCGATTGGGGCCAGAACCAAGGACTACTATTTTTTTTCTGTCGGATGGAATGCTTTCATTTTCTTCATCAAAGGTGCTATAGAAGTAGGGCGTCTTCGCTTCAAATTCTGCAGCGCAGGTATCCACCATTTTATACGTCCTGTTGATTCCCAATTTGTATCGCTGACGAGTGACTTCGTGCTCGTGAATCCTCATCACCCATGCGATCTGAGAATCCGAATACCCCATTTGTTTTAATTCCCTGAAAAAGTCTGTAGGTATGTCTTCAGCAACATTGAACAGCTGTAATCTTTCTTCGGCTCTGACAAGATTTTTAATTTGTCTGATAAACCAGGGGTCGATCTGTGTGAGCTTGTGTATGCTTCGTTCAGAAACCCCAAGCCGCAAGGCATCTTTCAACCTGAAGATGCGGTCATCTCCTGCTATCTCAAGACGTTCCATGATGTCTGAAGTGCTGATCCATTCTTTCATGTCTGCACCAAGACCGGTTCGGTTATTTTCAAGTGACTGACAAGCTTTTTGAAGCGCTTCAGAAAATGTGCGGCCTATCGCCATCACTTCGCCTACCGATTTCATTTGCAAACCAAGCGAATTTTCCGAACCATGAAACTTTTCAAAATTCCATCGCGGCATTTTGACAATTACGTAATCTAATGTGGGCTCAAAGAATGCACTTGTCGTTTTTGTAATCTGATTTTTTAATTCGTTAAGATTGTATCCTATCGCAAGTTTAGCTGCAATTTTCGCAATCGGGTATCCTGTTGCTTTGCTGGCTAATGCAGAAGAGCGGCTTACGCGTGGATTGATTTCGACAGCAATGATATCTTCTGTCAATGGATCCTGGGCGAACTGCACATTGCAGCCCCCTGAAAAATTACCTAATGAACGCATCATCATGATAGCGCCATTCCGCATGCGCTGATATGCGCTGTCGCTCAGGGTCATCGCAGGTGCTACGGTAATGCTGTCTCCTGTATGGATTCCCATGGGATCCACATTTTCGACCGTACAGATGATGACGACATTATTATTCTGGTCGCGAAGCAGCTCAAGCTCAAATTCTTTCCATCCAAGCACGGCTTTCTCTACCAGGACTTCATGCGTAGGCGATGCGTTCAGGCCACGGCGAAGGGCTTCTTCGAACTGCTCTTCTTTCATGACAATCCCCCCTCCCGTTCCTCCTAATGTATAACTCGGGCGAATGACCAATGGAAACCCAATTTTCTGGGCTGCTTCCATTCCTTCCAGGAAAGAATTGGCGATATGACTCGGGGCCACTTTCATCCCGATCTTGATCATGTGATCCCTGAAAGCTTCCCTGTTTTCTGTCAATTCAATCGCGGCGATGTCCACGCCGATCATTCGGACATTGTACTTCTTCCAGATACCCCGTTTATCTGCTTCTATAGCCAGGTTAAGTGCTGTCTGGCCGCCCATCGTAGCTAACACTGCATCGATCTGTCTTTCTTCAAGGATGCTAATGATACTATCTACGGTCAGCGGGAGAAGGTAAATATGATCGGCTGTGACCGGGTCTGTCATGATGGTAGACGGATTGCTGTTGATGAGGCTCACCTCGATGCCTTCCTCTCGTAATGACCTGGAGGCCTGGGTGCCGGAATAATCGAACTCACACGCTTGTCCTATGATGATGGGGCCGCTTCCGATGATCAGTACAGAACGGATACTAGTATCTTTGGGCATCTACAGTTTTGGTCTAGGTCGCTTTTCAAAAATCGGTCAAAGATACTATTTGCAAAAAAAGAGACCCCTTTATGGGCAAATTGTTCAGAAAAGATGTTTTGGTGACAGATTATGTCCATCCTGTTCTATTGGATGGCCTGCGTCTATTGGGACTTGAACCGACTTATGCGCCTGAGATGACCCGTGCAGAAATGGAAGAGTTGCTGCCTGCTTATAAAGGAGTGGTCATCAATACCAGATGCGCTATAGACAAAAAGGCCATTCTGTCCGCACCTTCACTTGAATGGATAGCCAGGCTGGGAAGTGGCCTTGATATCATCGATCTTGATGCCGCTCATGCAAGAAGTATAAGCGTGATCAGTGCGCCTGAAGGGAATGCACAGGCTGTAGCGGAACATGCCATGGCGATGCTATTATCCCTGGCTAATCATCTCCTGACTGCCGATAGGGAGGTGAGGCAAGGTAAATGGATGCGAGAAAAAAATCGGGGATGGGAACTATCAGGCAAGACCATTGGAATCATTGGTTTCGGAAACAATGGGAGCGCATTCGGAAAACTGTGGGAAGGATGGGACGCTACTATTTTAGCATATGATAAATACAAAACCGGTTTTGGAAACGACAGGATCAAAGAAGTTGATTTAGATTTTATTCTACGTGAAGCTGATATCATATCACTTCATGTTCCCTTGACAGACGAAACAAAGGAGATGATCAATGAGAATTTTATTTCGAAATGCAGAAAAGGGGTTGTCATCATCAATGTGTCCAGGGGTAAAGTAGTCAAGATGGATGATTTGCTTTCCGGATTAAGATCGGGACAAATACGGGGAGCTTGCCTGGACGTACTTCCTTATGAACCTCCCTCTGCCGGGCCTCAGGAATTCCAAATTATATTTGATGAATTGTGTTCTATGGAGAATGTTGTCTTAAGCCCCCACGTGGCCGGGTGGACCGTGGAATCGAAGAAAAAAATAGCGGAAATTATTTTAGCAAAGCTGACAGAATTAGTCAGAGATAAATAGCAGGAAATGTTACGCTGGCTTATGGAATATTTTCTTTAGAAAATAATATGCAATAGTTGTTCTCTTGTTAAATCAAAAACAGAAATGATGAATCGCAGGGATTTTGTTCAACATTTAGCTATTGCCGGAGCCGTGCTTATGCTGGCACCAGTTGAATTATACAAAGTGAAAGCTAAGCATGTAGGTTTACAAATGTGGAGTGTGCGGGACTATGCTGATAAAGATCCATTGGGTACCATCAGGAAGCTGGCAGCCATGGGATATAAAGTGCTGGAAGGCCATAAATATGCTGATGGTAAATTTTATAATTGGACCCCAAAGGAGTTCAGGCTCCTGTTAAAGAATCTCGGGCTGAAGATGTTGAGCGCACATACGGCAGTCAATTTGCAGAGCTGGGATTATCAAAATAATACATTGAGCGATGGCATGAAAAAATGTATCGATGCACATGCTGCACTTGGGGTCAAACAACTTCTCTGTCCTCATATAGATAAGGAGTACAGGAATCATGATGATGTCCAGAAACTGGCCGGAATCTTAAATCACGTGGGCGCTGCCTGCAAAAAAGCAGGAATGCAATTTGGCTATCATAATCATGATTTCGAACTTGTAAAAACGGACGGCAAATACATGATGGATACCCTATTGCAACAAACTGATCCTGACCTGGTGATCTGGGAGATGGACCTATACTGGGTTGTCTTTGCGCATGAAGATCCGATCCAGTGGATCAAAAAATATCCCGGGAGGATCAAGGCATTCCATGTAAAAGATATGGCGAATTCGCCGCTACGTGAGTCGATAGAAGTTGGTGATGGCGTCATAGATTTTGCATCTATTTTCAGGCACAGCAAAGAAGCGGGTATTAAATATTATTTTATTGAGCTGGAAAATTATAAAACGAATTCACTGGATGGGGTTGAAAAGAGCCTGAAGAATCTGAAGAAGATTTTATCATGAGACGTGAAGCGTCAGGCGTCAAGCGTGGAGGAAAGGCAAAGAGCGGAGAGCAGTGGGACGGCGATTGGGAAATCTGAATTACCAGCATCTCACTGAAAATGCTATTTCTGTCGGAACGCAATTTCAGTTTCGCAGGCTAAGCTTGTTTGTCGCTTCGTCTGTTGCAAAACGAATCAAATTCTTAAGTGAGATAGAATTTGAAAATGATCCGGTTGAAGCAGCGGAAGGAAAGGCAATGGAGATTGATATTGAATATGCCTCTCTGGATGTTGAATTCCATCCCCTGTTAAATCTTCGGAGTGGCATTGTGATCAATCCCATAGGTGCATTCAATCAGAATCATGACGGACCTAAGTGGGAATTCACAGAGCGGCCTATTGTTATGTCTCAATAGCTTCCTGCCACATTCAACAATACCGGCATTGGCTTGTATGGCAAAAAATATATGAATGACTGGATGTTTGGATATGAATTTTATCTCACGGGTGGATTTGACAATTCAATCATTGACAATGATCGTGCTAAAACTTATCTGCCTGAGGCAAAAGAAAACCCGGCCCGATTTGTATCCAGCAATAGTGGTGAGCCATTGCTGACCGGGAAATTATCTTTTCGAAAAAATAATATCGGGGAGCTTGGTCTGTCCTGGATGGGAGGCGTGTATAATCAATGGAAAAAAGATGGAGTCATACTGGATGAAAAGCGGCGAGTAGATGTCTTCGATCTGGATTTCAATACCACGATCCCCCATTTGCAAACGCATATCATCACAGAATTTGCATGGATTTTTGTTCAGCAGCCCGCACAGCACCCCGAACGATACGGAACCAAACAGCTTGGAGGATTTGTGGATATTATACAGCCGGTTCTAAAAGGAAAAATATTGGGATGGGAGAATGCGTCTCTCAATCTGGGTGTTCGGATAGAATATGCTGACTGGAATGTGGGTCAATTCAAAGACACGAATGTTACTATAGCAGATGATGTATGGAGTATCATGACGGCTATCTCTTTTCGACCTTCATCACAAACCGTATTTCATTTAAATTACCGCTACAGAAAACAACATGATTTTGTTACGGGAATTCCGCCTTTGGTCACAAAAGGGTTGAATCTTGGTATCGCTTCTTATTTTTAAGCGGGGCGAATAATTCTGCTGCTAATCTTTTACAAGGGTCCCGATCATTTCACCGTCCATGATCCTTTTCAGATTGCCCGGTGTATTGATATTGAATACAACAATCGGCAGATTATTTTCCTGGCATAGGGTGAAAGCCGTCATATCCATTACCGCAAGACCTTCACGGATGACTCTTGAAAAAGAAATCTGATCCAATTTTACCGCGTCTTTATTTTTTAACGGGTCGGAGGTATATACGCCATCGACACGGGTTCCTTTTAAGATGATTTCCGCATCGATTTCATTGGCCCGCAGGGCTGCGGCACTGTCGGTAGTAAAATATGGATTGCCAATGCCTGCGCTAAAGATGACAACACGTCCCTTTTCAAGATGACGGATGGCGCGACGTCGGATATAAGGCTCTGCAATCGATTTCATTTCGATGGCCGAGATCAACCTGGTGTACATTCCGAAATGTTCTAAAGCACTTTGCAGGGCCATCCCATTGATGACCGTGGCGAGCATACCCATATAATCACCCTGCACTTTTTCAATTCCGGTGGCTTGTGCCTGAAGTCCGCGAAAAATATTTCCTCCTCCGATCACGATGGCTACTTCCACACCCATGTCGACAATGGCTTTTATTTCGGCTGCATAGTGTTTGAGCTGTTGGGGATGTATTCCATAGGATTGATCTCCCATCAGGGACTCTCCGCTAAGCTTGAGAAGAACGCGTTTATATTTTGCCATAGCTGCTGTTGGGACTCTAAATTAATTCGCTTTTTTCTTTTTGGCCTTTTTTCCGTTCGAATGAAGGCATACAAAAAAGGCGAATCGTTACG
>JBDSPM010000393.1:0-2608 GCA_039930325.1 Saprospiraceae bacterium | reverse complement strand
ACGTTAGCGCAGGTATTCGGTGATGTTCCACTTATTTTGAAAATCCAGGCCCCGGAAGATGTGAATGTTCCAAGGACATCACAAGCCACCGTGTATGAGCAGGTGGCAACTGATGCAGGAGATGCTGCTTCATTGCTACCGGTTTCTTATGGGGCAGCAGATGTAGGACGCGCCACGAAAGGTGCGGCACTTGCACTGAAAGCTAAAGCCCATCTTTATCTTAAACAATGGGACCAGGTGGTAAGCACTGTCGCTGAAATAAAAGCATTAGGCATCTATTCTCTCCAGGCTGATTACCGGAATAATTTTTTGAAGACTACACAAAACAATAGTGAATCTGTCTTTGAAGTTCAACATGCCAATCTTGAACTTGGTGTGGGAAATAATCTCAATCAACAATGGCTTTCAAAAAAAGTCGTAGACGGATATGGATTTGCAGAAGTCACGATGGACTTCGTAGATACATTTGAACCCGGTGATCCCCGTTTGCTTTTCACGGTCGCCAGAAAAAATGAAGATTATTTTGGCGTTACCTACAAGGCATCTTTTTCCTCCACAGGCGCAAGTCCAAGAAAATTTTTGCAGCCTGCAGCTGAAGTAACCCAAAAATCAGATGGCGATATCAATTACACTTTTATACGGTATGATGAAGTTCTTCTGTGGGAAGCTGAGGCACTAGCTGAGCTGGACAGAACAACTGAGGCACTTGTTCCACTTGAAGAAGTAAGGGCCAGAGCAAGGGCACAAGCTGCTGATACAACAACGACACTTCCGGTAATTACCACAACAGATAAAACCATGCTGATTGATATCATTCGTCATGAAAGAAGAGTTGAGCTGGGATTTGAATTCCATCGCTTCTTTGATTTAGTGCGTTGGGGCATTGCTAAAGACGTATTGACCGGTTTCGTTCCTGGAAAAAATGAAGTGTTTCCGATTCCGCAAACTGAACTTGATCTTAATCCGAATCTTACTCAAAACCCAGGTTATTAATTTTTATTCTATGATGCAAAGTATCTGCCTGATAATTTCTTGTTTACTGATTGGTGGGATTACCATCCTTCCTGCGCAGGTGAGCCAGATTACTATTCAGCGTATTGAACTCATGCCCAATGAGCCTTCACCATACAGTATGCGTGATTGGAAAAAGGTAGCGATAAGCTATGATTCCTTTGTATACGATATCAATAAAACCGGACAATACCTGCCGTTAGTTTTTACCAGGCCGCAGGGAACAAATTATCCGCAAAATCCATCTTTCGGTCTCGATAGTTATGTAGGCACAAACAGCAACAATAATGGAGAGGCTGTAAATGTGTTGCCTTCATTAGTGGGTGCTACATTAGTGGGCGTTGACAAAACAAATCAATACGGAATGAACTGGGTCCTGATGAGCCAGGATTATTTCAATAAGAATAATGGAGAAAATCTTTACCTGAATAATATTGGTGGACATAGCGGTGCAGACTGGTGGTATGATATGATGCCGAATGTTTGGTTCTATCAGCTCTATGACCTTTATGGAAAAAAAGGTGATGCTGAAAATCAATTTAAGCTCATCGCTGATCGTATGGCAGAAGCTGTGCGAAAGATGGGTGGCAAAACTACCCCATGGACACGTGCCTTCATGGACTACAGGGCGTATGATTTTCTACACATGACACCTAATCCGGATGGTGTGCATGAACCTGAAGCCGCAGGTGCTTACGCATGGTTGCTTTACAATGCTTACAAACAAAACGGGGACAGAAATTATCTGCAGGCTGCAGAGTGGAGTATGGAATACCTCACGAATCTCGGCTCAAATCCATCCTACGAATTACAACTCCCTTATGGCGCTTACATAGCTGCCAAAATGAATGCAGAGATCGGTACAAAATATGATGTCCCGAAATTTCTTTTTTGGATCTTCAATCGTGGCCCGTTAAGAGGCTGGGGTACGATCGTAGGAAAGTGGAATGGCTATGATGTATCAGGTCTTGTAGGTGAAGCGAACGATGCGGGAAATGATTATGCCTTCCAATTGAATGGCCTTCAGCAGGCAGGACAATTGGCGCCGCTGGTAAGATATGATAAGCGATTTGCAAGAGCGATCGGAAAATGGATCCTGAATGTTGCTAACGCTACGCGATTGATGTTTCCGGGTTTTTTACCTGCTTCACATCAGGATTCGCATACATGGTCTGATCTATATGATCCGGATGGTGTAATTGGATATGAAGCGCTTCGCGAAAAAGATGCCGGATTAGATCTTGTATCAACAGGTGATGCAAAAAAAGGTGGGTGGGCCGGAACAAATCTTTCGCTTTACAGCACTTCGTCCATCGGGTACCTGGGCGCGATCCTTGAAACTACAAATGAAGACAAAATCCTGAAAATCGATTTACTCAAAACTGATTTTTTCAGGGACACTGCATATCCTTCTTATCTGCTATTTAATCCTTTTGCGACCACAAAATCTGTGCTGATCAATGTTGGTCCTGCACCTGTTGACATTTATGATGTGGTCTCAGAATCTTTTCTTGCACAGAATGTAACAGGTGCGACCTCAATTAGTATTTCTGGTAACAAAGCTGTCTCTATTGTTTTGGCTCCGGCCGGTGGAACC
>JBDSPM010000392.1:0-3519 GCA_039930325.1 Saprospiraceae bacterium | reverse complement strand
AGTCAAAGTTCGCGCTACACTCTTTAATTGAAGCGTATTCCCCCAGTATTGTCCCCAGATTTCGTTAAAGCCTTTTTCATCATTTCCAGTTACACTTTGTGTCCAGCTATTTCCCAGACTAATCGCAAGGGAGGATCTTTTATTGAGTTGATGTTTTAATTCAAATTCCCAGTTTAATCGATTGCTATGCTGCGGATATTCAGTTGTGCCTCCTGGACCCCAAAAACCTCCATAATGGATATGAGAATCACCAAATCCTGATTCAATCATAGCTTTTTCAAGCTCGTTTGCAGGCCCTAAAATTGGTACGCCAGTCTTGAAGGATAGATACCACGTTTTTTTCTTACAATCAAAGCCGTAACAACCATGGACTCCCGATTGTGAAATACATGAATTTGAAATCACCAACATTTGGAGCATTGTGAGAATAATAATTGAGTTTTTCATCATAGCAAAATTTAGATGTGAGTGAATAGATAGGGCTTAGATATCAGAATGAAAATCCCATAGTGAACATCACATTTCCCGGCACGCTCGCCAACTCCATCGATTTACCCCTATTTGTCAAATTGGATGCATCACGACTAAAGGAAGATTGATACGACACGCCAAAGCTTGTGAATCCAAGCCTAATACTTACTCCGCTATACCATCCTACAGAAGTATCGTTTTTTGATGTTTCAATACCCATGGTGTTCTCACCACTTAGTTTAGATTGGAAATTAAATTGAGCCATCATGCCGTTTGTGACTTCTACCGGGCCCAGGTGCACTCCAATCCCTACAGGAAGCATAATGGTTTTGTTCGAAGCGTTAATTTTGTAATTGCCTTCAGGATTAGGGGTATTTATCATTCTGCATGAATACGTTTGATGTTGCTGTGTATACTCCAAACCAACCGTTCCAAAAAATGGGCGCTGAAATGAAATGTTTTTTCTGATCCCGAAATGAAACTGTTTTGCAACTTCCGTAAGGTTAAATTCAAATTCTTTTAAAGGCATATCGCGGTTTACCAGTAAAGAAGACAATTGAGGTTTTTGCTGGATCGCGTATCCTGTGTAAAATGTAAATCCGGATAGATGTTGTTGTGCTTTTCCGGGAACGTATGCCAGTATGGCAAAAGTTAAAATAAATAATGTGGTTTTCATGATTTGTAAATTTTAAAGTTTGTGATTGAAATTGATGAGTATCTGAGTTTAATAGTTATTGCATTAATCCTTCTTCACTTACTCTTTCTAATAATGCAGCCGTATTCGGGACTTCCCACTTGCGCAGCATATTTTGCCGGTGCGTGTTGACGGTTGCTACCGATATGAAGAGGGATGAGGAGATATCTTTGCTGTTCATTCCTTTCCGTAGGCATTGGACGATTTCTTTTTCCCGACGCGTGAGCCCTATTTTTGGAAGTTGTTTGTTATTCAGTCGGGATTCGACTTCTGCTGAAAGAAATGCCAGGTCAGGTTCGCAAGACAATTCAAAACTCTTCGGTTTGATCGAGGAAACCATGGATGTGACATCATTAAAGCACATGAGGCCAAGGCTTGCTTTTCCGTAATGATCGCGATGAATCAAAATGCTGGAGCGCATCAGTCTTTTAAGTCCGGTATTTGGGCTCATCATATTCCCACAGATTTTGTAGATGTAATCCCATGGTTGCAACTGCCGCTCCTGGATCAATTGAATCATCACCTGGTCCGTATTCCGGATGTGCTCCAAATCGGAAGGCATCATGTATTTATAGATGTTCTCCAGGCTCACCTCAATGCCACCTAAATCCAGGTTGATATTTTCCTGGTAAAGGATCTTGCAGGTATCAGCATACCGGAATATGAGATAATAATCAGGCCTCAGTAATTTGACGACAGGATTGGCAGCCAGGAAAGATTTCCAAATGGAATCTTCTGCAGATACACGAAAGATATCAGTAGAACTCTCTGTGCTAATGGAGAAGCGTGAAGGATTGGCAGATCCGTTTTGAAACCAGGAGCTGCTGCGTAGAGGAGAAGAAGTTGTCATAAGAGCTCAATTTTTAGTTCATCGGTTCATTTGATTCCGATGACTCAAAATTGGGTTCAGCTCATGTTTCCTGTTCTGGATTTAATGCTTTTTAATGGAAAGGAACGTTTCAATTTTTCAAATAGAAAATAGCATTAATGTTTCATAGTATTAAAATATAAATGTATATTTATTTGTTAATGAATTTTTTACGTGTTTCACTTGGTGTTTCCATGAACTCATCAGCATAAGCTCTGGAAAAATAATTTGGATCAGAATAACCTACCTGGTAAGCAATATCACTGATGGTGCCATGGTCCTCTTTGAGCTTTTCTCTTGCCACATTAAGGCGAATACGGCTAACAAACTGCATAGCGGAAAGTCCCGTCAGCGCTTTTAGCTTCTTGTGAAGTTGCGAACGGCTTAGGAATACACCTCTTTCCAGGTCATTGACAGAAAACTCATTGTCATCTAAGTGTGCGTGAACGAGGTTTCGAACCCGCGTGAGGAATTCATCTTCAACTTCCTGGCTTTCATTCTTTACCTCCGTTGGAATAGATTCAGGATTTGCATACCGCAAATGGAAATCTTTGAACCGGTCGAGAAGGTTTTGGATTTGAGCTCTTAACTCATCCTTTTCAAAAGGTTTGGTAATGTATACATCCGCTCCGCTTTCCAGCCCAGCAATTCTTGATGCAGCATCAGCTTTGGCTGAGAGGAGTATTACAGGTATGTGACTTGTCACTGGATTGTGCTTCAATTCACGGCAAACTGTGAGTCCATCTTTCACAGGCATCATCACATCACTTAGTACAAGATGGGGAACTGTTCTGATTGCTTTTTCTATGCCATCACCCCCATCTTTGCTTATGATCAGCGTATATAGATCTCCAAGACATATTCGCAAATACTTTAGCACATCCATATTGTCTTCAATAATCAGGATCTCGGGTTTATCTTTTTGTTCATCGATGATGTCATCACTGTTCGAAATATCTGCTTCGGGGATCACAGCCTGGTGTGACTGAAGCTGCGGCGTATAAATCTTTGTTTCAAGTGATGATGTGGTATGAACAGGCAGTGTTACCTTGAACTGCGTCCCTTTCCCGGACGTGCTTACTACCTGGATATCACCTTCAAATAGCTGCACTAATTCTTTCACGAGAGACAGACCGACACCTGTACCAATTCCTGATGCAGAAATAGCATTGTCAACCTGGTAAAATCGTTCAAAAATGTGATTGAGTTCCTCACTGTTCATTCCAATTCCCTGGTCCTTTACACTGATTTCGATTTGATCTTTTTCATTCTTCTTCAGTTGTGTCAGTGAAATGTAAACGTTGCTGTTATCCGGGCTGAATTTGATAGCATTTGATACAAGGTTAGACAATATGATGGTGTATTTATCCGGATCATAATCCATCATGATCTGCTCTTCATTGCACAGAAAATGAAAATGGATTTGTTTTTGTAATGCTTGTCCACGCAATGAATCTATGATATATCCTGTGAAAGAGACGATATC
>JBDSPM010000391.1:0-3843 GCA_039930325.1 Saprospiraceae bacterium | reverse complement strand
TTCCCCTGGAAATTAATTGCCGATCCCAGCGGATATATTTTCACCTGGCTGATCGCTTATTCAAGTCTGCTGGGCCCTATTGGTGGGATTATGATAGCAGATTATTATTTTATTCGCAAAAAAGAATTACTAGCGGACGATTTGTACAGCCATTCGGGGATTTATTCGTACAACAACGGATATAATTATGCCGCTCTCATGGCAATGCTTGCTGGTATTCTTCCTAATGTGCCAGGATTTTTAGTAACTATACATTTGATCGACACTGCTTATATTCCGGTATTCATTTCTTCTTTATATCACTATGCCTGGTTCGTTGGATTTGGCGTTTCCTTTATCGTGTATTTAATCTTAATGAAAAGAAAATAAAGCATGAATATATTTCTTGAAGAGGCGATCCTGGAGGCAAAAAAAGGACACGAGGAAGGTGGAATTCCTATTGGTTCAGTTCTCGTAAAAAATGGTAATATCATCGGCCGTGGTCATAACAAACGTGTTCAAGACAACGACCCTGTAACACACGCTGAAATCGATTGTCTCCGAAACGCAGGCAGAATCGGTGATTATCGTAACACCGTCTTATATTCAACTTTAATGCCCTGTTATCTATGTGCCGGAGCTATGGTACAATTTGGCATCAAAACAGTATATGCCGGGGAAGACGAAACTTTCAGCGGCGCCAAAACTTTTATGGAATCGCATGGTGTCCAAGTGATCAACTTAGAATCTGAAGCGTGCAAGCAGATGATGAGAGAGTTTATAGAAAAACATCCGGATTTGTGGTTTGAAGACATTGGTGAGTTGTGAGTTGTGAGTTGTGATGCAGAGTCTTCATGCCCCATAGGGGCTCAAGGTTGGTAACAAAAAAAAATATACAAGAATCTTTCTTGCCCTGTAAGGGCAAAACTGAGTACGTAAGATCTGTAGATATAACAACAAATCTAAAATCTAAAATAATAATGAGTCTACTCATCAAAAACGGCCGGATCATCACTGCTGCAGAAGACTATAATGCAGATATTTTCATCGATGGTGAAGAGGTCTCTGCGATTGGCAAACGTCTGGATATGCAAGCTGACGAGACGATTGATGCAGATGGAATGATGATCTTTCCGGGCGGTATTGATCCGCATGTGCATCTTGATATGCCATTTATGGGCACATACAGCAGTGATAACTATGAAACGGGAACGCTTGCTGCACTTCACGGAGGTACAACGATGGTCATTGATTTTATTCTGCAGACTCAGGGAAAATCACTTCACAATGCCCTGGAACAATGGCAGTCCCGATCGAATGGAAATTGCTATGGTGACTATTCCTTTCACATGGCAGTGACTGACTTCAATGATGATACGAAAAAAGAAATTGTGCAGATGGTGGAAGAAGAAGGCATCACTTCCTTCAAAACCTTCATGGCGTATAAGGGGGCACTGATGATTGATGACCGGCAGATGGTAGGCCTTATGCAGGAAGTAAAAAAATGCGGAGGCATGGTTACTGTCCACGCGACGAATGGGGACATGATTGATTATTTAATTGCAAAACATCGTTCCGAAGGAAATTTATCACCACTCTATCATTATTTATCACAACCAGAAATTACAGAAGCAGAAGCCACAGGCCGGTTTGCTGACATGGCAAATTATACGGGTGTGACAGCATATGTCGTGCACATGACGTGTGAAGGTGCATTAAATCATATCCGTGATATCGAACGGCGCAATCAGAAAGTGTATGCAGAAACCTGCATTCAATATTTAATTCTTGATGCTTCACTGTACGAAAAGAATTTTGAAGGTGCAAAGTGGGTCATGAGTCCGCCACTACGTCAGAAAAAAGATCAGGATACATTGTGGGCCGGCATCAACCAGGGCACTGTTCAGATTGTTGCTACCGATCATTGTCCATTTAAGTGGCAACAAAAGCTCATGGGTGAGCACGATTTTTCTAAAATTCCAAATGGTCATCCTGCCATTGAGAACAGGATGGAATTGCTATTTACAGAAGGCGTTCAGAAAGGAAAAATCACTTTAAACAAATTCGTTGAAGTCACTTCGACAAATCCCGCTAAAATATTTGGAATGTTTCCAAGGAAAGGATGCATTACAGTGGGAAGCGATGCAGATCTTGTCATCTTTGATCCCAATCAGGAACATATTATTTCTTCTTCCACGCATCACATGAACGTAGATTATTCTGCTTATGAAGGCTGGCAGCTGAAAGGAAAATGCAGAACCACCATCCTGCGTGGAAAGGTTGCTGTTGATAACGGTGAAGTTCGGATTAACAAGGGGTATGGAAAATTTATCAGAAGGAACAAGGTGACGGGGATTATTTGATATGCATATAGCTGAGAGCAGAGGGCAGTGGGACTACTATTAGGAAGTATAGGCAACTTATTTGGAAAATTTCTAGGTTCAGAGTAAACCGTAGAGCAATGGGACTACTTTGTGGGGGAAGACTCCTTTTATTTATTTAGAAGATATCAATTTATAGCATATTCAAAGCGAATCTGAATAAGCCTGCGTTCGTCTTGCCTGTATATCGAGGCGATTAAATAATTCTTCTTTTAATTCAACTGAAATCAAAGATCTCATTTGAAGCATTATGACAATATTGGCTCCTTCGAAACATTCTCTTTTGGAGTACCGAAGTAATTGTTGCTGTTCACCTTTCATGTTAGTGCCTGTGCTTTCAGAAATATTATTGGGAATACTCATGCCTACTCCCCGGCACTGATCAGCAAATCGCCATAGTTTCTTGGCTTCCAACATATCGGCGATATCAAAAAAAATCATTCCAATTTGAATGGCCTCCTTCCAAATCTCCAGGTTTTGAAATCTGAACTTTCCCATAATGATAATTAGTTATACCAATAGTGTATTGAGAACATCAAAATGTTACCATTTTTTTAATCTTTTTTTCAATTGTTGATAAAAAAGTCTTCTGTGCATAGAAATAAAGGATTTCCTCACAGTCGCCCACTGCTCTACGCCCTTCGCTCTAAGCTTTTTGCCGTATTTTCGTGAACTTTACATCCTTAAAATCAATATCATGTCAACCATCCAGAACTATCCACAAACCCGCAACTTCATAGGAGGTAAATTTGTACAACAATCTAAAAAAACACTTGATGTCATCACGCCTTTATCGGGTGATGTTTTATCGCAGGTTACACTATCGGATGCGGGAGATCTTGATATTGCAGTTAAAGCGGCCCTGGCTGCATTTCCCACATGGGCTGCAACACCTATTAAAGAAAGGGTACAGGTGTTTTACCGGTATAAAACACTGCTTGAAAAAAATATGAAAGAACTTGCTCAACTTGTGCACGAGGAAAATGGAAAAACAATTGAAGAGGCAACCGCAGAAGTAGAGAAGAGCATCGAGCTGACTGAATTTGCATGCTCTCTTCCGCAATTAATTTCCGGAGAATTGCTTGAAGTAAGTAAAGGTGTTGAATGCAGGGTTGAACACAAGCCGCTTGGTGTTGTTGCTTCCATAGCACCATTTAATTTTCCTAACATGGTCCCTCACTGGACCATCCCGAATGCAATCGCACTTGGAAATTGCATGATTTTGAAACCATCCGAACAGGTGCCTATTTCATCAAACCGGATTTCTGAATTACTAAAGGAAGCAGGTTTGCCTGATGGAGTATTTAATGTTGTAAATGGCGACCGTGAAATTGTTGAAGCTATATGTGATCATCCGGATATACAAGCGGTTTCATTTGTTGGCTCAACTAAAGTAGCAAAGATTGTCTATCGCCGGTCGACGGGCAACCTTAAACGATGTGTTGCGCTTGGTGGTGCAAAAAATCATCTCATTGTACTACCC
>JBDSPM010000390.1:0-4808 GCA_039930325.1 Saprospiraceae bacterium | reverse complement strand
AACCAGTGAAAGCTGTTATATCTGATTTAATAAAGTTGTATCCCGGATGCCGCGCAGAGTATAGCGATATCGTTCACGACGCATTCCTTGTCATGATTCATAAAATTCAATTTGGCACCGTTGCTGTCAGGTCACTACAGGCATTCTGGATAGGCATTTCAAGGAAAATAATTCTCAACGAAGTGAAGCGGCATAGAAAATTAATCTTCGTAGAGGATGTTGAAGATGATTATAGTTCACCGGAGATCTCACCGGAATCATTATTCATCATTACAGAAGAAAACGTAGAGATTGAAAAATTTATCTCTAAATCAGGTGCGCGGTGCAAACAGGTACTCTTGTTGTGGCTTGCACAATACAATATGGATGAAATAGCTGAAGAATTAAAACTGTCGGGAGCCTCGATAGCCAGAAAAATAAAATATACATGCTTTCAAAAACTAAGAAAATTAATATTGAGAGGTCACATGATAGAACACTAAGGACATTCCATTGCAAAAAGAATGTCATCAAATTAAGTATACACAGATGAAACACAACGATGTATTGGAGCTCATTGATCAATTTCTCCTTGGAAGAATTACCGAACATGATCTGTCCAGGCTGGAGATTCTCAGAAAGGCAAATCCGGTGATTGACACAGAAGTCCGTGAAGGAATTGAAGTGATGAAGGTGCTAAAATATATGCGGTATAAACAACTGCGTGAAAAGCTTCATGCCCTGGATATCCCTGATGATCAAAAGGGTTCCCAGTTTCGCTTTCCGGGGTGGATAGCCGGAATTATTATGTTGACACTTTTATTTTTCGGTACCGGATGGTGGGCTGTTGATTATTTTGATCCGGCGTCAATCGCTCATCGGTATTTTAATCACTTTTCAGTTGAGCATGTTTTGCAATTTTCAAATAGGGATGAAACAAATAAATTTTTAATGGGGATTAAAGAATTTAATGAAGGCAATTTTGAGAATGCAATAGCTGTTTTTCAGCAACATGCCATGCCTCAAAATGATAGTATATCCGTTTTCGTTTCATGGGATATACTACTGGCGCGCCTTGCAGTCAATGGGCCCGATCATCCTTGGGTTGAGGATTTCAACGACTTCATGTCAACCGCACCTGAGCCGCTTAAAACAGAGGCAAGACATTTGAATCAATTGGTTAATTCACCATGGTACCACTTTTTTTGGATTCAGCTGTCTCCACAATTATCATCGCTAAAGCCTCGGTTAATGTAAGAATTTGACCAGGTGCTTAATTCCCTGTTAAACTATTGTTAAACGAAAAATGATGTAATACCATTCAGCGACGGACACCGTTTAATATGCACGCCTAATATTCAAAATCAGGCAGAAAAGACTATGCAACTAAAACCAATTTTCTCTTTTATCCTGGCAGGTATTACCGGGGGTTTGATTTGTTTTAGCGCGATTGAATTTACACAACATTTCACGCCTATAGGCCATCCGGCCACAACGGTGTCCCTGACCACGCCTGCCCCTGTTACCGGACCCGATTTCGCAGCAGCAGCAGAACTGGCACAAAAAGCCGTAGTACTCATCGAAGCTTCAGAAAGCGAGGCAACAGCACAAACCCGAAGACACCAGGATCCTTTTCAGGATTTCTTCGAACGCTTCGGAATTACCGCCGACGGATATGGATACGGAGCACCACGCATCAGGAAAGGCGCTGGGTCGGGTGTCATCATTTCAACTGACGGATACATCCTTACTAACAATCACGTCGTTGACTTTGCAGATGAGGTGAATATTATGACAAGTGATAATAAAAAATTCAAAGCTGTCATTGTAGGTCGCGATCCAAGCACTGATCTCGCAGTAGTGAAAATAGATGCCAAAAATTTAGCTCCACTTGAATATGCTGATTCTGATAAAGCTCGTGTAGGTGAATGGGTGTTAGCGGTGGGTAATCCATTCGAATATCTGACTTCAACGGTGACTGCAGGTATCATCAGTGCGAAAGGACGTGATCTGAATATTATTCCCGGCACTAAGACGATCGAACAGTTTATTCAGACCGATGCAGCTATCAATCCGGGCAATAGTGGTGGCGCTTTGGTAGATGCTTCAGGTAGATTATTAGGTATTAATACAGCAATAGCCTCTGAAACAGGCAGTTATGCCGGATACTCGTTTGCAATCCCTATCAATCTTGCTGTTGGTATAGCTAACGACATTATTAAAAATGGTAAGGACATTGAGCGAACATCTTTGGGGGTACAAGTGTTTGTATTAGACGAAGAGCTGGTTAAAGAGCGCGGACTTGATATAAACGAAGGTTTACTGGTCGCAGAAGTTATTGAAAGTAGTGCTGCTCAGTATGCCGGAATCCTGCCAAATGATGTTTTGGTAGAAATAGATGGTAAAAAGCTGAAAACCTTCAATGATTTGAAAGAGAAAATTGATCTCGCAAAGGTTGGTGATTCAGTCAGAGTGAAAGTGTACAGGAATGGAAAATATCTTGACATTCCGGTAAGATTAAAAAAAGGACTTTAATGAATGAGTAAAACTCATTTTTAGATATAGTTGGTTTTTCGTTTTGTTTTGATGCGCCTGTCTTAAAAGAAAGACAGGCGTTTTTTATTAATGACCCGTGCAGGGCTTTGACACGAAATAAAAATTTACTTTTAATTCCAGATTTAAAAATATATTTTGCCCACCAATGAGTAAAAATAATTTTACTCACATCCCACTGTATGCCGATTTTAAGAGTAGATAAAGTCACTAAGCAATTCAAAGATCACCTTGCTGTTGATGAAGTGAGCTTTGATGTAGAAAGAGGTACCATCTTTGGAATGCTGGGCCCAAATGGAGCAGGGAAAACTACTACCATCCGGATCATTACCACGATTATGGGACCTGATAGTGGCCATGTCTATTTCCAGGGTGAGTTGCTCAATAATACGCATCCTTCACTCATGGGGTATCTGCCCGAAGAGAGAGGTTTGTACAAACGGATGAAAGTCGGAGCCCATCTGATCTATCTCGCGCAGCTTAAAGGGCTATCAGTTCTGGAAGCCACTCGCAAATGCAAGTTAATGCTTGAACGCTTCGAAGCACTGGACTGGTGGAATAAAAAAGTGGAGGAGCTCTCGAAAGGTATGCAGCAAAAAATTCAATTCA
Source organism: Saprospiraceae bacterium (assembly GCA_039930325.1). Taxonomy (GTDB): domain Bacteria; phylum Bacteroidota; class Bacteroidia; order Chitinophagales; family Saprospiraceae; genus Opimibacter. The sequence goes on along the minus strand of JBDSPM010000390.1, from coordinate 1,667 downwards.
TTGCCACGATTGTCCACGATCCTGTTCTCATCATCCTCGACGAACCTTTCAGCGGTCTAGATCCAATAAATACAAGCATGATCCAGGATGAAATCTTCAGGCTGCGGGATCAGGGCGTCACGATTATTTTTTCAACCCACAGGATGGACCAAGTTGAAGAAATGTGTGAAAATATTATTCTCATCAACCATGGGAAAAATATCCTACAGGGTAATGTCACTGAAATCCGCAACAAATACAAGGAGCATCTTTATAAAGTAGCTTATTCCGGCACTTTACCGCTGCAATTTAGCGGCGGCCTTGAGATGGTAAGATCAGAAGATCATACAGCCACATTTAGGATTCCAAACGAAGGATCTCCAAACGATCTGCTGCAATACCTCATGAATGCAGGCTGCCAGATTCATTCGTTTCATGAAATACTACCATCCATCAATGAAATATTTATTCGTCAGGTAAAAGGAATAAGCCATGAATAATAAAATCTGGATTGTAGCTAAAAGAGAATACGTCACTCGGGTGCAAAAGAAATCCTTTATCATAGTGACCCTGATGACTCCAATAATATTCGCACTTTTTTCTGTGCTTATCGGCTTTATTATGAGCGCCGGGGATAACTCGGATCAGCGTATACTGATTCACGATGATACCGGGATCATTCGCCAGATGGCAACTAATGACAAGAATTTTCCATACCAGTTTTCAGAAAAGGATCTGAATGTGCTGAAGGATGAATACCAGTCTATGGGATATGATATCCTGGTGGAGATCCCATCTCTCAAAGACTCAGCCGCTACTCATATAGAAGCACTATACTGGGGGCATGAGACGCCATCTCTTGCACTACTGGAAGCCATCGAAACAAATCTTGGTGACCAGGTGCAGGCGTACAGAATGCAAAAATCAAAGATCGAACAGTCCCTCCTGGATTCTTTTCTGGCAGATATAAATCTTGAAAATGGAGCCATGGATCCAAATGATCACTCGGGTACCGCCGCAACAGGTAAACTGAATATTATCGTTGGAACAGCATTGGGTGCTGCGATGGGTTTTCTCATTTATCTCGTGATTTTTATATACGGGAGCATGGTGATGCGAAGTGTCATGGAAGAAAAGCTAAGTCGCATTGTTGAAGTAATGGTGAGCTCGGTCCGGCCTATTCAGTTGATGATGGGAAAATTGATAGGCGTTGGTGGCGTTGGCCTGACACAGCTGGCACTCTGGGCTATTCTCATTCCCATTCTGCTGACCATTGCCTCTGCATTTCTTCCGGGGGTTGAACATTCCCAATTGGCCGGCATGAGTAATGTAACACAGGTTGACGCGGAATCGTTAAATGGGTTCTCTGCGCAACAAGCCATCCAGGCTTTTTTTAATCTCAAATGGTGGCTTATTCTACCGGTGTTTATCATGTTTTTTCTGGGAGGTTATTTTATATATAGCTCATTGTTCGCGGCGATGGGATCGGCTATTAATGAAGATATGGGCGAAGGCCAGCAGCTGATGCTTCCCATAGTCATCGTAGTTCTCATTGCATTCTATATGCTGTTTCCTGTTTTGACAGACCCAAATGGAACGCTCGCTGTATTTGCTTCACTTTTCCCCTTATTCTCACCCATCATTATGCCCGCCCGTTTGGCATTTGATCCGCCATGGTGGCAAATCCT
>JBDSPM010000389.1:0-3073 GCA_039930325.1 Saprospiraceae bacterium | reverse complement strand
AATCTGGTAGATAGATTTGGAGCATTGCCAATTGGAGTTGAGGAATTATTCGATGGGCTTAGGCTTCGATGGATAGCCCGTTCTCTTGGTTTTGATCGTGTGACGCTGCGCGGATCCGTTTTGAGATGCTATTTCCACAAGAATGCACAGTCGGCTTATTATGAAAGTGCTGTTTTTGGAAAATTAATTAAGCTTCTCGGCACCCAAAGTCGTGTCCTGGATGTTCAACTAAAACAGTCCGCTACAAGATTGATCATGATCAAAGAAAAATTAAGATCCATGAAGGCTGCCAGGCAATTCCTGATGTCTCTACAAGGCCTCATCGAAAATGAACCCACTCATAACACATGAACAATAACGAGCCATTGTTCACGAATCCTCAGCTGAATATTCAGCATCTTCCCGATGCGGACCTGCTGGAGATGGTCAGATTAGAGCCCGGCTATAAAACATTGAAATATATTTCTGCAGGCTTGATTTCAGCAGGTGTTATTCTTATTTCATGGGTGATACTTTTTACGCAGCTGCCTCATTGGCCATACCGTATCCAGCTATTTGCATTCATTTCACTCATCTCACTCTGGATGATATTCTATAGTGGCATAGGCTATCTCTACATGGGATATGCTGTCCGTGAAAAAGATATCAGCTTCAAATCGGGTTGGATTTGGCGTAGCATGATCACCGTGCCATTTAATCGTGTGCAACATTGTGATATCCGGCAGGGGGTGCTCGATCGCAGGTTTGGTTTATCAAGGTTGACCATTTACACGGCTGGCGGGCAAAGTACAGACCTCATGATCCCAGGCTTACTACCGGAAACTGCAGAAAAGCTTAAAAGCTATATTCTGAGCTCGACAGAAAAGACAGTAAATGAATATGACGACCATGGAAGTTCGATCTGAGCTATACCAACCACAACGGCAGTCACCAAAAGCAGTCGTATTGATATTGCTCAAGTATGGGCGTCTCATCATCAGCACCATTTGGCCTGTTCTTCTGGTAATCTTGATCAATCCCGCAAGCCATAAAGGAATCATCATCATATCCTTCGTGGTGGGGTTGACGATTCTTTCACTGATTTATTCAATTCTTTCATACACACGGTTCTATTTTTTTATTCAGGACGATGAATTGTGTGTCCGATCGGGTGTGATCAGAAAAAAAGTGCTGAATGTTCCTTTTGACCGAATTCAGTCTATTGATTTCAGGCAAAATTTAATCCATCAGTTTTTGAATGTTGTCAGTGTGCGTGTGGATACTGCAGGCTCAAAGGGTATCGAAATGGAATTGGATGCTGTGGATCATTACCGCGCGGAAGAGTTGAGAGAGATCGTGATGGCTTATAAACGGACAAAATCGACCCTGACGATACCAAATCAAAATACTAACACCCCCACTTATGAGGATTTACTCGTACCCGAATTAATACTGACGCTCTCAAATAAAGACCTGGTCAAAATAGGTATCAGTGAAAATCATTTACGCACAGCAGGCATCATATTCGCATTCTTCCTGGGTATCGCTGATGATATCAACCAGATCCTGGGTTGGGATATTTACGGACAGTTGGAGAATACTACTTCTGCCATTTCACTTGTAGGAATTTTTGCCACACTTGTAGCCATACCGCTATTTATTTTCATCTCATTCATGATTACCCTGGTCAGAACGGTGTTGAGATATTATGGTTTGAAATTCTGGCGCGTGGGTCAAAATTTTAAAGTGGTCAGTGGACTGTTTATTCGGCATGAAAAAACTATTCAGAAATCTAAAATTCAGCTTATCCGATGGGTTACTTCTCCATTGAAGCAAATCTTTGGAATTTATCAGCTTAATATTTACCAGGCTACAAATATGGATCTGCACAAGGATAAATCGCTGGTCATACCAGGATGTTACCGTGAACAAGTGGACCTCACGCTTGACATGACGGTTCCTGATTTCAGACGTGCGGCGTTTAGCTCCCATCGGATGGACATATCGATTGTGATCAGGATGGTCATTTTATTTGGTCTGGTACCTGCGCTCTTTTTTGGATTTTTAGCCTGGCGCAATGAAGGCGTGATGCAATGGTTGCTGACGTTCATCTTTCCATTGGCGATTCTTATGGGATATGCCTACCAGAAAAAACGCAGATTTAAAATTCATCCCGATTATATCCTATCTGAAAGTGGAATATTTGGCAGGACGTTCAAGCTGGTGGAAATATATAAAATTCAGAGTGTAGTGATTCATTCATCACCTGTTCAGCGACTGCGAGGGTTGAGCTCATTGCATGTGTTTACGGCGGGAGGCGATATTTCATTTCCGTATTTAAAAGACAATATTGCAAAACAGGCAAGGGATTATATCATGTATCGTGTAGAGGTTGATCATCACGACTGGATGTAAAACACGTAATGAATAGTTCTCAGGGATTATTTTCGATTTCTGGACATTTTTCGAAGAAGATGCTGTTTGTTCTTCCTTTAAGATGTCGCTCCTATGGAGCTTTAGAGTAATTGGCGGCCACTAGTGATACAGAGATGTCGCTCCTATGGAGCTTAAGTGACCGTTAATATTTTTTAGCCACATAGGGGCGACATCTCTGTATCCAGGTAGACAAACTATAGTATTTAGAGCCCCATGGGGGCGGCATCTTTTCTGTTTCGTAAGGGATTCTCAATTAAAAAAATTGAAACATTTTCCTTTTTAAACTCCAATCACTCTGTGATTTTTAAGTCTCATCGGAATGACACTTCTGTTAATCAGAAATAAATTTCTTTCAAGGTGAAATAAAAAAAATGCCCCTCCGATGTGAAGAAGCATTTTGAAAGTTCAGGATAATAATTTAGAAGGCCGGGCTAGGTTACTACAACCCTTTTGCCCGCTCCGAGATAAGCACCGACAATTCCTCCTGCCAACGCCATCAAAACAGTGAATCCAATCAAATCGATAAACACAGCTTGCATGGAAGTCATGATATTGGAAGTGCCGTACATGATGAAATCAAATCCCATAGCCACCAGGAGGCCTATTATGGCTCCCATCGTTGCACCAGGCCCAAATCCTGAAGTATTGGATTTGGTCA
>JBDSPM010000388.1:0-4198 GCA_039930325.1 Saprospiraceae bacterium | reverse complement strand
GAACACGGAAAGGCCACCAACAGAACGGTAATGACCATGGCCGGAGCACCTGGACGTGTGATCGAAGCAGCATTCCAGGCCATAAAGACTGCCTCCACACTGATTGATATGCGCACACACAAGGGCGAACATCCAAGAATGGGGGCTACGGATGTATGCCCGCTAATCCCCATTAACGATATCACCATGGAGGAAACCGCAGATTTTGCACACAGGCTGGCTCGCCGGGTGGGGGAAGAATTGAATATCCCTGTGTACATGTATGAAGCTGCAGCAACAAAGCCTGATCGAAAAAATCTTGCAACGATAAGAGCCGGTGAGTATGAAGGATTTTCAACAAAAATTCATGAGGTCAACTGGCATCCGGATTATGGCCCTTCGACGCTCCATCATACAGCCGGTGCTACAGTCATCGGAGCAAGAGATTTCCTGGTGGCATATAATGTCAATCTCAATACCCGTTCTGAACGAAAGGCAAATGCTGTTGCATTTGATGTTAGAGAGAATGGCCGTATCAAACGCAGTGGAAATCCTGTTACCGGTGAGATCATCCGTGATGAAAAAGGTGAGCCTGTCCGCGAAAAAGGAATGTGCAAAGGCGTAAAAGCCATCGGCTGGTATATCCAGGAATATGGCGTCGCACAAGTTTCGATGAATATTACAGATGTGAGCCAAACATCACTTCATGAAGCTTTTGAAGCATGTGTACAAAGTGCAACCGCTCGCGGATTGAGAGTGACGGGTTCAGAACTTGTTGGACTTGTTCCACTTAAAGTGATGCTGGATGCGGGAAGATATTTTTTGAAAAAGCAAGGTCTCTCCTATGCCACCCCGGATAAGGAACTCATTCATATCGCAATTAAAAGCATGGGGCTTGATGAATTGGCTCCATTTGATCCGCAGAAAAAAATAATTGAATATCTGTTGCAGGAAAGTAATATGAACCCACTGACGAAAATGACCCTCTCAGAATTTACGGAAGAGCTTGGTTCTGATTCTCCTGCACCTGGTGGTGGATCTGCTGCTGCCTATGCGGGAGCACTTGCAGCTTCACTTGGAGCGATGGTGGCCAACCTGAGTGCACACAAACGCGGATGGGAAGAAAAGATGGATTACTTCGTTGAATGGGCATTAAAAGGACAAGAGGCCAGAAAAAGATTATTACAGTTTGTGGATGAAGACACAAGAGCTTTTAATTCTTTAATGGATGCATTCAGATTGCCAAAAGAATCGGATGAACAAAAGAAAAAACGGACTGAAGCTATTGAACAGGCTACTACGCAGGCTATTGAATCTCCTCTTAATATCATGAGAGTTTCTTTTGAACAATTTGCTTTGTTGGATGCAATGACAAAGGAAGGAAATCCAAATTCTGTTTCTGATGCGGGAGTGGGAGCTTCGTGCGCATTAGCAGCGGTAGAAGGAGGATGGCTCAATGTGATGATCAACCTGAGTGGATTGAAAAATAAAAATGCTGCAACGGCTTTCAAAAAAGAGGCTGATGATTTGCTTGAGAAGGCAAGAACAGAGAAGGGACGGATATTTATGTCTGTGGCACAGAAGATTGGATGAGATAGGTGATCTCAGACGCAGGATGTGAGATATGAGATATGAGATGTGGGATGCGGTTGCTGAGCTGTAGCACAAGGATGTGTGAAGCAGGTCGAAGCATGAGATGTGAAAATGTGATAATGTGGAAATGTGATAATGTGGAAACGTGATATGGTCGAGGAGATCTGGCCTTCATAAAAATATGTGCGGTACTTAATAATGCCGGGTTAAATCGTAAATCCAAAATCGTAAATCGTAAATCATACCATGCCTATCATACGTCCTGTTCATAGCATTCATCCACAATTTGGTCAGGATTGTTTTCTTGCTGATACGGCTGTTGTGGTCGGAGATGTCATCATGGGTGATCAATGCTCAGTCTGGTGGGGAGCTGTCGTGAGAGGTGATGTCAATTCGATCAGAATAGGTGATCGGGTCAATATACAAGATGGTGCCATCATTCATACAACCTTCGAAAAATCAGTTGCTATCATAGGTAATGATGTATCTATCGGGCACAATGCCATAGTACATGGTTGCATTGTTGAAGATGAAGTGCTGATCGGTATGGGATCGATCATCATGGACAATGCAGTGGTGCAAAAACATGTCATCGTTGCAGCAGGGGCAGTAGTATTGGAAAATTCGATTTTAGAATCTGGCTGGATATACGGTGGCACACCAGCTAAAAAATTAAAAGAGCTCGACCCGGATACGAAACAGTTTTTCATCACAAGGACGGCGGCGAATTATATAAAATATGCAGGATGGTTTGTGGACCCCCCCGCCCCCTGAAAAGGGGGAGTTTTAAAAGGATTCTCAAGTCCCCCTGTTTAGGGGGCAGGGGGTACTGATGAATACCATCTCTTATAATCCCTCCTCGATGCCTCGATCACCTTCATCGCTTCTTCACGTCCATATAAATTCGGTATCTCAACCGGCTGCGTTTTGCCCGGGTATAATTTGTAAGTGAGAAAATAATGTGTCAGACGTTGTAGGATGGATTCCGGCAACTGGAAGATGTCTTCGATGTGGGCATACATCGCATCCTTCTGAAGGACAGCTATGATTTTATCATCAGCCTGATGTGCATCGATCATCTTAAGCCCACCAATCGGAATAGCCTGAACAAGAATATCACCACGAACAATGCGATGTTCAGTTAGCACAAGAATATCAAGCGGATCACCGTCACCCTGGATACCGGTTTGTCCGGTTTGCTCCATGCACAAGGCCGCAACTTCTTCCTTGCAATAGGTCTGGGGTATAAATCCATAAAGCGCGGGCACTACATTAGAAAACAATTGTGGGCGATCAACTTTCAAAATGCCACTCGCCTTATCAATTTCATATTTCACTGTATCGGATGGAGTGATCTCGATAAAGGCAGTTACAATGGCAGGAGCCTGATCGCCGATGTCTACACCATGCCAGGGATGAGATTTGAAATTATTAGTCATACTATTTTCGTACTGAATTGTAAAAGTAAGTATTGCTGAAGTGGAAAATCTTCTCCTCTCCTGAAGACCTGGAGATAACTTCCATTATGCGACATCTCAAGAGCGATCGATGCATATTGCGAAGCATCAAGTTCCATAATGTCAATCGTCAGATTAATAATGGATATGAAAGTAATCAGGCCAATCGCAATCTGATAGCGGAAGGCATAAAATAAGGACGATGACTTTGATATATTCAGGTCATTCATAACCCCGCAAGATAATCTGGAGAGGGCAAAGTCTTTTCAACTTTCCATGGATTCTCTTGTTTAAAATAGATTCCCCTAGCTATCTACAGAAAGGGCGAAAAGAGGTGCACAGGTATGACCAAAAACGGGTGACAACGCGCCTTCTAATTTTAAAATAAAACATTACATTTTTAATTAAAACAAACGATATGAAAAACACATTCAAATTAAAAATTATCTGGGCCATTATTTGCTCGGTATTTGTAATCGTTCAGGGACAGGCCCAATCTGAGACTAAAGTTGGCTTCCGTGCAGGTGTATTGATGTCAAAATTTGATTATCAAAATGGAAATCTCGATGTAAATACAAAATCCAAGCTGGGTCTGGATCTTGGATTAGTGGCTGATTTTCCGGTAGGATCCGGGGATGTTGTTTTCATAAGTCCCGAGTTCCATTGGCTGCAGAAAGGAGGTAAGATTGAAGATCTCACTGGAACAGTAGGCGAAATAACCAGCACCTTAAACTATCTGGAGGTTCCTTTGATGCTAAAGCTTCGTTTTGGGCAGCAGGATGTAGGATTCATGCTGTTCGCTGGCCCAAGTTTTGGGTATTTGCTGGATGGATCCAATAGTGATAACAGTTTCGATCTTGACGCTTATAAGAAGATCGAACTCGGTATGCACGCTGGGGGCGGAATTGCAGTAGGTCCTATTGTTATTGACCTTCGATATATATATGGCATAAGCAATATTTCGGATAGTGAGATTGACGTAAAAAACAGGGGATTAGGCGCAGGAATTAGCCTAGTGTTTTAATTCCGGGAGATCTCAAAAGATAAAATTTTTCATAAGATTCGATGCGGTAGTAACACTGCATCGAATTTTTTAAGGTACCTATTCATTTTCATATTTAAATAATCCTGACATGAAAAACTTTATCTTTTTTCCATCATTTCGCCTT
>JBDSPM010000387.1:0-7444 GCA_039930325.1 Saprospiraceae bacterium | reverse complement strand
CTTCCTGCACTTGAATTCAGCAAACTTTTTTGCTGTAATGCTTTCTGATAATAATTCCATTCCATGGGTGAAAATTTTGATTCTAATCCTTGCAGTTGCCCCCTGCCCCCGGGATGGGGGAATTGCTTTTGCACTCCCTTGATAAATTTTTTTTGCCCCCTGCCCCCGGGACGGGGGAATTGCTTATTTTTTTCGTTTTCAATGTTAAAGGTGATGGCTAATGCAGCAAGTCTTGGTTCAGTTGCCATCTTATCACCAGATATATTGTTGAATGGTTCGAGAAAATGTACGCGCGTGATTACTCCTTTTTCATATATAAAAAATTCCCCGCCCCAGATATTTCCATCTGTTCCAAGACCGGTGCCATCCCATATGACGCCTAGTATCTTTTCATCACTTTTAAATAAATCATGTTCACCGAGGATGGCCGCAAAATGGGCTTCATGATGTTGTATTTTTTTCAAAGGAAGATTCCATTCCGTTGCATATTCTTCTGCGAATCGTGTGGAAGGGTAATCGGGATGAAGATCAGCAAGAATGATTTCAGGTCTTGTTCTCAAAAGGGATAGAATATGATAAAATGTATGCCTGTAGTTTTGCTGAGATTCGTAGCTGGCAAGATTGCCCAAATATTGGGACAATATAATTTGTTGCCTGTGTAGAATTCCAAACGTGCTCTTTAACATTGCTCCTGCGGCAAAAACAATTTCCCTGCTATGGCAGGGTGTGGAAGTGATGATCGCAGGTGCTAATCCCCTGGCGCGACGGATTATTATTTTTTCATGAGCTTCTTCTGCGAACCTAATGACACTGTCATCCTGGGGAATGTATATCTCCCTGTTATGGTCCAGAATGCAATCTGCAAATTGAAATAGTTCTTCTTTATTTTGAGACTGAAACACAATAGACGATCCGCTTACGTTTCCGCTGGTGGCTATCAATGGTTTTTTCCAGGCTGAAGATATCCACTCAAGGATCGGAGCATAAGGTATCATTGCGCCTACAGTTTTTAAACCCGGAGCAATACTTTCCATATTCAGAACCTCAAAACTAAGTGCAGATGCTTCCAGCAAAACGATTGGAGATGCCTCATCGAGTAAAGTATTGATGGTTGATTCGCCTGAAGCAGTAAATTTCTTTACCGCATGGATATCCTGGAATAAAACTGCGAATGGCTTTCGCGGTCTGTGTTTTCGTTCACGAAGCTGCTGGATGGCATCTCTGTTCGAGGCATCACACATCAACAGGAAGCCTCCGATTCCTTTTACGGCAACAATTTTTCCATTTCCAAAAGCATTTATTACCTCATCCAGAATTTGCTCAGAACTTTCTATTTCCATTCTTCCTTCATGGGTATGCCACGATAGTTGGATGCCACAAACAGGACATGAATTGGTCTGCGAATAAAAACGCCTGTCACGTGGATCATCATATTCCTCCTGGCATTCCTGGCAGAGTCCAAATTGTTTCATCGAAGTAAGATGTCTCTCATACGGAAGCTGCTCGATGATAGAGTATCGTGGACCACAAAACGTGCAGGTGATAAAAGGATAGTGATATCTCCTTCCGGACACATCGTGAAATTCGTTTCTGCATTCAGGACACATAGCAAAATCAGGCGACACCATAAGATCTGTTTCAGCCAGACTGTCTGCAACAACAATTGTAAATGAGTCAAACACCTTCTCCGGGATTTTCTCAACTATCCAATTTGTAATAATGGACTGAGAAGGAGCTTTGCTGATGATTTCTTTTGCAAAGAATTCAGCGTCATTAGAAGAACTATGATTAAAGATTACATGAACCCCATCCGGTTCATTGGAGACATATCCATTTATTTTTTTCTCTGAGGCGAGCTTGAATACATATGGCCGAAAGCCTACTCCCTGGACACGTCCTTTAATATGTAGGTGGTAGGTCACGTAATCTTATGCGTATACTTATTGTACAAAAACGAAATGATCAAAAGCAAAATACCCAACACAACAAAGACAATTGTTTTAGAAAGTGTGCTTAACAGGGTTATATCATAAAAGAAAAGCTTCAACAACGTTCCGGTGAATAATACAATAGCTGCTATGCGAAGGTGCTTTTTGTCTTTCCATATCCCCAGGATGATCAGGATCAATGCATATAAGCCCCAGAGCAGGCTTAGCGCAAGCTTATAGGATTGCTGCGAATGCATGATATCCATCCTTGTAATCAATTCGCTGGTAGCAACCCAGATAATAGAGATATAAAGTATGAGATCAAACAGTACCTTAAGCCGGTTATAACCAGGTTCTAAAGCAGACGATTTAACGTATCGGGCAAACGAAAAAAGAAAAAGTCCTGCAAAGGCATACGATATGTATCGGATGGTGATATTGAAACCTGTCCTCAATAAGGATGCCGATAGTGTCTGCTCAAGATAGGTATCGCGTAACTCACTGAGGTAATAAAGACCCTGCACCAGGAAGGCAAACAGGGTGATAATTCCCAACCAACGTATGACAGAGGTAAGGGTTTTTTCATTCCATAATTTCTTTTTCAAAAAGAAAAGACATGAAAAAAACAGCAGCGAATAATTGATCATCCACACGATTCTATAACTTTTTATATCTACATCCCAGTGATCGATGCTCTGTCCGAATTCCGGATGGCTTAGAACAGAACCAGCATACCTCCAATCCCAATACATTTTTATTTCTAGTCGGACTGAGAAGTAAAGGACACCTAAAAAGATAGCTGGGAATATAAAATCAAGCAGCGCACCGGATTCTACAGAAGTGTAATATTCTGATTTATAAATTTTATCCCGGTTCGTAATGGTAATGAATAAAAATGCTGCCGCGAATAACATGGAGGTGAGAAAATTGACATTGATGAAGGGTGTAAAAACAGAATTAAAGGTTCGCGAAGAATAAACCGAATATACTGACAGCCAAACATAGAAAAGGCTTGCGGCCGCCAGGAACATCAATGGATATGACAGGCGTTCATACATCGGTACATGCTTCATCCGCCCAATCCAGAACAACAGTGCAGCTTCGCCTACCCATAAAAGCGTGACCCAATGCCCATCAAGCTGAACAGGAACGGCCAGGGTAATAAAAATCAGGACCATACCGGACACCAGGTATAGCAAATTGCGATCCACCGGCTTTTGCCGGTAAATAAGGCAGCTCACTATAAAATGGATGACCGCGTTCAATAAAGTAAATAATCCCAGAAGCTGTCGATTTGCTTCTGTACCGTCTAAGGCTGAATATCCTACACCATAAAAAATAAAAGAATTGGTCAGCAGGAAAAGAATATCACCGAATTCAAATTCTTCTTTTTGGATCAACTTATAGGATAAAAAAATAAAATAGAATGTGAAAAAGAAAATGGAAAGGAAAGAAAGCGCCAGGCCAAAATGCAAAGACGGCTCATATTTCATAAAAAACCAGAGCAGGTATATCGTCCATGTCAATAAAAATGAAGAGTAGTATAGTATCTTCCAATACTTCTTCATCGCAATAAAGAGAATACCAAAATTGATGATAGCTATATAGCTGAAGAGGATACCCACTCTACCCGATCCTTCGCTCAGTAAAAATGGAACTGCATAAGCACCCACCAACCCAATAATAGCAATGACCTGCGTATTGTATCTAACAGCCATCAGCACAGTGAAGACAGTAAACAATACCATCAAAGCAAAAGCTACCAGCTGTGGCATCAGGCTATAAAAGCTGTACGCTGCATAGGTGATAAAATACATAATGGCTATAGCTCCACTGACCAGGACCGCGCTGAAATTTTCATATTTCTTTCTCAGGTTGAAACCAACTCCCATCAGTCCAAAACCCATCAGATATGCCAATATGATCCTCGTAAGTGGACTGATCAAATCATGTTCTATAGAATACTTTGCTCCAATCGCCACTCCAATGACAGTAATTGCGATTCCAATTTTATTAATAAGATTTTCACCAATAAATCTTTCAGTATCTGATTTAATTTTTGGTAGCGTAGCAGTAACCGGATTGGAGGTATTCTCTGGCAGGAGTATTCTTTGCCCAGTGGGTGTCAAAGGAATGGGTGGGATACTAATAATAACAGAACCAGGTGTAATCCCTGAATGAGATTTTCCTGATTCTGTTTCCGTTTCTGAAGGGCTTTCTTTTAAGCTGCTGATTTGCTCACGCAGCTGATTTATTTCTTTAGCAAACTGGTCCTGCCTTGTCAATAAGGCATTCAATTTTTCTAAGAGGTCATCAATATCCGGTGAATTATCAGGCATGCATCTGAGGGGTTGAGCTGAAGAATCTGCCTCAAGTTAACTCAAAACCCAACATAATCTGAAAGGTGGACCTGAAAATCCGTAAATGAAAAATAATATTAATCCTTAGAAATCGTCATCACGATCTTCATCAAGATCATGATGACGGTCCCCGCCGATACTGTAATAATTATTTTCTTCATCTTCATTGCCGGCGTCCTCTTCGTCGTCATCGAGCTCTGAACCGGGAACATCCAGATCATCGCCCATGATATCATCTTCCAATTCCTCATCTTCTTCGGCTATCACATCAAAATCTGCATTCGGATCTTTTCTTTGACCTGGATTTTCGGGATCGATCTCCTGTTCTTCTTTGAATTTGCTATAAATATCATCGCTATCAGGATAGAGTGGATATCCTGCAGGTTCTTTTGTCTTTTTCGTTGAGCTGGTTTCTTTGCCTGTAGTATTTTTCTTGCCCGGGCCCGTGGTTTCTTTAGTTGGCTTTGGTGCTTCCTGCTTTTTCATGATTATACAGCTTTAGTTAGAAAAAATATTGATTTGACAAAAGTGATGGGAATTGGCCAATAAATGTTATATAATTCAGATAAAGAGTGTCACCATTTCTGCTTTTAATGCAATGCTCTGTTCTAATGGTGGTTTAGCTTAAAACAGATTCCTGGATTAACCAGAAATCTATTTTTGTGAAACACAAATAATGAGGACCATAAATTAAGAACCCTGGCGTTGAGAGTGGCCTCTACCATAGTGAAGGCAATCAGACAAGAAGCTACAAAAGTCTTGTGGTCAGTGACTAACCACAATTTTCGACAGTGCTATAACTTTGTTGTCCTGGCTAACCCGAATAAAATATACGCCATCCATTAATTTATTCCTGTTTATCAAAAGTTGATTTCCAAATATGCTTTCTAAAGTCTCTATTTCTTCTCCCATCATCGTATAGATCTGCATTCTTGCGTTTTCTAGTTCTGGGCTAAACAAAATAATGGATTCATTTATAATTGGATTCGGATAAACAAAAACCGACATATTCTTATTGTTTTCACTCACAAAAGATGTCATGGAATATTCACTCGCCCCAATGTCAACACGTGAATTAATAATTCTGGGCTCCCCGTAAAAATCTCGTTCCAGGCTCACCGCCACAAATGAAGGATCGCCACGATCAATGCATGTACTCGTATTCTGCAAATGGAAATCAGGAGAAAAAGCAGTGCCATCGATGAACTCAGGATCTGCGTAAATTGAATTAATGTCCATCCCCGTTTGTGCAACATAATTTGAAAATACAGTATAGGTAGTATTACCCCAGGTCACCTTAATGTTGTCGCTGTTATTATCTGGCGTGAACCAGCAATTGTAGTTAATAGAATTACCATTGAATGGAGCAATATTATCCTTTGAGATGAGTATGCTTTGTTCGTTCGTATAAAAAATATTGTTTTGGATTGTGCAATTCGACATTTTTGTAATATAAACTTCTCCGGTGCCACTGTTGGAATAATCATTTTTTAGAAAAGAATTATTGAGCACATTACTATTCAGGACCTGCCCGGTCGTTGCGGTAGTATATCCACCCATGGCAAGTCCGGCTTCTTTATTATTGTATATGACATTGTCCCGTACTGTGATCCCCGATGTGATTCCGTCTTCTTCACTTCCAATTTCAATTCCAAATCCGTTTCCGAAAGAAATGTTCCGTTCAATAATAATATTTTTCCCCCCATCAACGTAAATGCCTCCACTTGTTGCGTAATTTGAAATATTGTTAAAGCAGGTATTTAAAATACAGGTTCCGTTTCTCGAATGATCAACTTCAGGATTTGAACTCACTCTATAATTCCCACCCATATGGATACCTATATTTTTGTTGTCATGGATAAGATTGTGTGATACAACAAAGCCGTCCACGTTTCCGTCAAGTGAAATGGATTCACTGTACCCGGTTATGTTATTAAAAACTTCGCAACTATCAATCACAATATTTGTAATGGCATTCACCTGGTTTATTCCTTCACCCGAAACCAAAAGAGGATTTGAATTATCATTGGGGGTCGGCTGAGCGTTTGGGTTAGAGGACCAGTTTATACCAGTTATCTTCAGGTTTCGCAACGTAATATTGGATACCGAAGCATTCCTGGTACAGGAAATGGTAACTCCGGTTGCATTGTTGCCTACTTTATGCTGCACTGTTATATTTTCAACAATGATATTGCTTTGGTCCTCGATGTAAAGCATATCTGATTCCGATGTTCCCGCTCCATCAAGAATTACAACTTCTGACTGATAGTTTCTGAACCTGATCGGATGTCCTTCGGTACCACTCACGTTTGCATAAATGTTTTCATGATAGGTTCCTCCGCGAATATAAACTGTGCTGGCAGGTGTTGATTTGTCAAAAGCATTCTGAATACTTTGCCATGCCTGTGATAAGGATGTACCGGTGTTGTTATCATTACCATTTGTCCCATCAACATAATAGCTGACCTGAGCTCTTCCATGGAAAATGCTCAATAGTGCAATGACTATTGAAATCATTTTTTTCATTTCGGTATGATTAAGGATTTAATTGCGGCAAGATTCGCGTGTATGAATATGTGGTAGCGTTGCTTGTCATCAAATGTACGATTAAACTAAGTATGACTAATCAATTCTGCTGTCCCAAGAATTGATGGATGCCATAGTTCTTGATTCCCTGCATTCTATTTAAATACGTTTAATCCTTATATTTGAAACCCATTTCCGCAGACGCTAAAACCTCCTATCTTTGCTTAAATCAATTAACATGAAAAGTTTTTGCATCGGTTTTTTCCTTCTGTCTTCTCTAGCCTGCCTCCAGGCGCAGATCACAGTTACAAATGCAACCTTTCCTGCAGTGGGTGATTCTTTGAAAACTGCAACGGACCTGGCACCAGTCAATATCACTATTAGTGGTCAGGGCGGTCCGTACACCTGGGATTTTAGCAATCTGATAGCATCAACCCGCCAGGCAACCTTTTTCCAACAAGCGAGTGCGGGTACGGCTTTTGCGAATTTTCCAACCGCTGAATTGGTTACTATCGGCGAGGGTGGATTTGAAACCTACTACAACGTAAGCGCCACTACATTTGACAATCTTGGTTTTTATGGTAATGACCCAACCGGTACGCTGCCGATCGCAGCTTTATTAAAATACGT
>JBDSPM010000386.1:0-2553 GCA_039930325.1 Saprospiraceae bacterium | reverse complement strand
CCGTGCATACCCGAAATAAATTCTGATTACATTTGCAGACTTCGTTTTCATGTGGGGTGCCTTAAACTACAGGCTGAGATCAAACCCAACGAACCTGTCCGGGTAATGCCGGAAAGGGAAAGAAGTGAACAATAGATTCAGTAATGGCCAATTTATATCCTACTATGAACCTGCAGCAATGCGCTCGTGCCTTTTTGTTCTATTCTGTCATTTGCTTTGCGTCAATTGCCAATGGACAGTACTATATCCTGGGACGAAGCCTGGATGACCAGGAACAACCCTACTCATTTTCCACAGCACAGCTCCGGGGAAATGGCACATTTATCGAACAGAAATGCACCGAGCTAGGTGTTTTCAGGTTTGAAAATCTGGTTGCAGGAAAATACGAGCTCGTGGCTATCACACCTTATGGCATTCGAAGAAAGAAAATTGAGCTAATGGGGAGTGTCGACATTACGTTCCATATCTCGAGAAATATTCAAATGAACGAAATCAGTGTCATCGCCAGACGGGCGAGTAATAAGGAACCTGTAACGCATGATGACATCACTTCAGAAGAATTGAAAAAGAAAGATTTCGGACAGGACATGCCGTATCTGCTGGAAAATTCTCCTTCAGTAGTAGTGACTTCAGACGCAGGTGCAGGTATCGGATATTCCGGTTTACGAATTCGCGGAACAGACCCCACAAGAATAAATGTCACCTTAAATGGAATTCCTGTCAATGATGCTGAATCTCACTCTGTGTATTGGGTGGACCTTCCTGACATAGCAAGCTCTACAACAAATATTCAAATCAATCGGGGTATAGGTTGGAGTCAGCCGGGAGTAGGTGATTTTGGTGGAGGAATACAAATCAACACGCTTGCTTTTAATTTCGAACCATCTCTGGGAGTGCAATTAAGCGGAGGAAGCTTTGGCACAAAAAGAGCAACACTATCCGGATCATCAGGCTTGATCAATGGCCGGTTTACGTTCGATGGAAGGGGCAGCTATACTCATTCGGATGGCTTTATCGAACGCGCAACAAGTGATTTATATTCCGCATATGGTTGCCTAGGATATCACCATGACCAGTCAAACCTGAGTCTTATTTACGCTTTTGGCCAGGAGGAGACATACCAGGCATGGAATGGCGTTCCAGAGCAATTTATAAATGATCCTGAATTGCGAACGTACAATTCAGCAGGGACTGAAAAAGATGGCATTCCGCATGACAACGAGATTGATCACTATAGCCAGACGTACATACAGCTGCATTATGATCAGACCCTGACGCCTTTTGCAAGATGGACCAACGCAATACATTATACAAAAGGAAAAGGATATTTCGAACAATATAAAGCTGATCAATCCCCGGCGGCATATGGAGGCCAGGATGTAATTGATACTTCTGATCTTATCAGAAGACTTTGGCTTGATAATGATTTCTATGGTTTTACTTCAACATTGCAGGTTGGGTCACCAACTGACCGTTACTTTGTGATTGGAGGAGGCTGGAATAAATATCTCGGTGATCATTTTGGAAACGTCATCTGGACAGAAGACAACGTTGGAATAAATTATGACCACCCGTATTATTTTGATACGGCAAAGAAATCTGACTGGAATCTTTTTGGACGTAGTAACCGAAAAATTATGAACCATTTGGACGTAACGGTAGACATTCAGGCCCGATGGATTCGATATGCTTTTGAAGGTCCTGATCCATCAGGCAATGCTGTTCCACAAAATGTCAGTCATAGATTTTTTAATCCCAAGCTTGGCTTCAGATACCGGTTGAGCGAAAAGAGTTCTCTCTTTCTTTTGTCGGGTATAATTCATAAAGAACCTAACCGGGATGATTATGTAAATTCTACACGGTTGACCAGACCTTCGCCTGAAAAACTTTGGGATAACGAAGTAAGCTTCAGATTCTCTGATTCCAAATGGAATTTAGAACTAACCGGATACTCTATGGATTATAAAAATCAATTGGTACCCACTGGCAGGCTGAATGATGTTGGTGCCTATACCCGGGTAAATGCAGATCAAAGTCATCGTGCAGGAATTGAAAGCATCATAGCCTACAAAATCCTTGAAAAGCTGAGAATAGAATTTCAGGCCACATTGAGTGAAAACAAAATCAAATCATTTGATGAATACATTGACAATTGGGATACCGGATTGCAGGATAACGTACATCATAGGAACAGTCAGATTGCTTTTTCACCAAATCTGCTGTCAAGTCTGAATGCAGAATATAAATTTATCTCTACACAAACACATGAGATAAGTGCAGATGCAACTGCAAGATGGGTGGGCAAACAATATGTCGATAATACAACGAATGAATTTTCAGCGCTTGATCCATATTTCATCACAGACTTCGGACTACACTGGGCATGGCACAACACCTGGGCTAAGCAATTTAAACTCGGCCTGCTACTGAGAAATGCTTTTAATCATCAATATGAATCTAATGGCTGGATTTATCGCTTCAGATCAGCAGGTTATGATCCGCGATCCTCAGATTCGTACACCGGGACAGAAGGCAATAGCCTTTATCATCAGA
>JBDSPM010000385.1:0-3745 GCA_039930325.1 Saprospiraceae bacterium | reverse complement strand
AAACATCGCATTGAAATGATCCATACCTACCAGCCTGAATATTTCTTCTTTGCCATTCACAACAGGCTCGAAAACCCGACCCGTTCTGCAAACCGTGCAATACGTAATCATGATAGGTTTGCCACCTATAGAATCCCTGATCTGATGATGGAATCCAAGGAATTGAACAGGATACGCTTTTGCTTCATCGCGATATGTAACGCCGATGATTATTTTCTCTGCGTTGATTTTATTTCCGGATGCATTTAACAGGGTTAATTTGGTCGGTTGGTAAAACATATGATCCGCTGCCATTTTAAAGTTAACCATATAAATAATAGCTCCTGTGAGGGCTAATGAAACCAACACCCGAATTTTAGAGCCCCGCCATGCTGAGATTAAACAAAGGATAATCAACAATCCTAAAATTCCCCTGATAAGCCATTGATGTGAATGAAGAAAATAAGCAAGGGAGATGCTATTCATGTCCTGACTTCCAGGTATCGGCATGATGAAATAGACATTCGCTATTTCAAACAATAGTAAACTAAGTATGCCTGAGTAGAAGAATTTTTGCACGAGTCAAAAATATGAAAATGTGTGGAGCATGTGGTATCCTCCTTGCACTGAGCTACATCATTCGAACTTGTTCGAGATGAGTTGAAGTGTTACATTTTAAACCTGTAAGAAAGACCTACTGCAACATAGCGCTCAGGTGCATTGTCACTAAGGCCGATGCCACCGGAAACGTCTACCAGTACATCACGACTGACCAGGTACGTAAGGCCTCCGCCGAGCCGGTGTTTAAAATCATCAGGTTGCTGCTGTGGGCCGTCGCCATACGCTTCGATATATGCGCCAAGGCCATGATACACATCTGCACCTATTGTAAAGGTATATAGAAAATCAGGTCGCGCATCTTCACCATTCCAACTTGCACCTGCATTGTAGGAAATTGAAAACCTATCTGCGAGGAGATGCTGGAATGCAAGCGTAATTGATGGGGCAAAATAAGTCGTCTGAAATTGCTTAGAAGCAATACCTGGTAATGAAATGAACCCCAAAATAGCTGCTTTAGGTATCCACCCATTCTGATTAAATAATTTTGTTTTGAAACCAACCTTGACAGGTAGAAGACCATCATTGTCAGGAAGGCCTTCGTGGGTGATATTGATGTATTCAGTTAACACTCTAAATTCAAAATATTCGCTGACACTAACTTTCCAAAGGGTAGAAGGATACGTATAAATGAATCCAGGTTTAATGTCCTGTATTGAAAATCCATTTTCCATCTGAAAATATCCTTTCGGTAAAATGCTAGCGGATTCTGATTGGTCAGGCCTGTCAGTTTCGATAGGACTTACCATCATGGTAGAATCATCTGCGACCTCCGGCATTTCGACAGCCTGTGCCCTGAGGTCTGAAAACAAAGCACTGGCACCTAATAATATAATTGGAATGAGGGAATAAAAAGTTCTATTTTTCATAATTCCGTATTAGGTTAAACGCTTAATTTGACTACATAGATAAAACCTTCCACCCAAATATTATAAATTATTCTAATATTATTTCAGGTTGAAATCAGAAGGAATTAATGCGTTTGGAAAATTCTGGAAAGTCACCGGTCTCAACCACCTCCTAATAGCATGATAGCCAACTGCAGTAAACCGACTATCCGTAGTGGCTGGATATGGTCCGCCATGCGTCATCGACTCCATCACTTCAACACCGGTTGGAACACCATTGAATATGATACGTCCGGCTTTTTCAATAAGTATCTCTGTTAATTCCCGGGCCATATCCATTTCATTTTCCGTTGCATGAATAGTAGCTGTCAACTGACCTTCGAGAGAATTGGCTACTTCCTTCATCTGCGAAAGATCGCGACACAATACCATGAGCGAATACGGTCCAAAAATTTCCTGATGCAGTTGTGGATGCGCAAGATAAATATCAGCATCAACGGTAGCCAGCACCGGGTGAATTTTTTTCTCTACCGGCGACAATTGTATATCCATCAATGTAACCTTAGGCACTGCCTTAACCAGATCAAGACCCCTTTCAAAATTCTGAGTGATGTTTTCATTTAACATTGTTGAGGAAGGTATTTTTGCTAATGCTTCCATCATAAATTCGCTGAGCTCTCTTGTTGCTTCATTCCAGATAGCTACAAGGATGCCAGGTTTTGTGCAAAATTGACCTGCAGAATTTGTAATGGAATCCACGAGCATGGAGGAAATCTTTTTTGCATCAGCAGTCACTTTTTCCGGAAGGAGAAACACCGGATTGACACTCCCCATTTCTGCAAAAACAGGTATTGGTTTTTCGCGTTGATTGCCAAGGTCAAATAAAGCTCTCCCTCCCTTTAAAGATCCTGTAAATCCTACTGCTGCCGTCAATGGATGCATCACCAGCTGCTGTCCCGTTTCAATCCGGTTGCCATTGAGCGATGAAAATACGCCATCCGGCATGCCTGTAGCTTTAGCTGCATGCATGATGACTTCAGCTACAAGCGCATTTGTTCCCAGGTGTGATTCATGTGCTTTCACAATGACCGGACAACCTGCTGCAAGCGCAGAAATAGTATCGCCACCTGCCGTGGAATACGCCAATGGAAAATTGCTTGCAGCAAAAACGATCACTGGTCCAATAGCCACATTCATTTTCAAGAGGTCAGGTCGTGGTGATGGAGCTCGTTGAGGTTGTGCTTCATCATTCGTAATTTCCTTCCAGGTATTTTTTGAGCCGATGTCTGCATACATTCTAATCTGTGCGCAGGTCCTTTTTCGTTCGACTAATACTCGTGCTTGAGTGTACCCAGTCTCCTGCATGATTCTTTTTACTAAAGTATCACCCAGGTTTTCAATGCCATCAGCAATAGCCGAGAGAAATAGGGTTTTCTGCACCGAATCAATATGACGATAGATACGCCATGAAACAATAGCTTTTTCCAGCGCCATATCAACCTCTTCTCCAGTAGCAGGTGAAAAAGCTTCAGGCAATGGTTCTCCTGATCCAGGATCGAAAGCAAAAATTTGTTTCGATGATAATGAAGACAATTCGTACCCTATTATATTTTCGGTGATCATACTAATTGAAGCTTTTCTACCTGCAAGATATTTAAAAGATGGTGTGCGTGGAGTGAGGATGTAAGGCTTACTTTTGACATCATGGAATTTACAGCGAAGCTGGAGAATTTTAATTCAAAATTGTGGACCTATCATATCAAGGTGCCTAATCCTGTTGCTGTGCATTACCTGGAACAGGGAGATAAGCGGGTGGTTTGCACATTAAATGACGCAGTGACTGTGCAATGCGCGATCATGGCTGCCGGTGAGGGTGTTTATTTTATTAACATCAATAAGAAACTTAGAGATCAGCTGAAGCTAAAGGAAGGAAGCAAGGTCAGTGTTAGTCTTGAAAAAGATAACAGTGAATATGGTTTGCCTTTTCCGGAGGAGTTGAAAGAATTAATGGATCAGGATAGGCCCGGAGCTAACTATTTTAATGAATTACCACCCGGAAAACAGAGGAATATTATTTATTATGTAAACCAGGTAAAAAATTCAGAATTGCGTATTTATCGCGGAATGATATTTCTTGAACATCTGAAGAAGAATAAAGGGAAATTAAATTTCAGAGAAATATTGGGTGCTTTTAAGCAGGGCAAGTAAGGTGTGGGAATTAGAAGGTCTTAAAAAGGAGTCTCTAGTTTTAGCCGAAATTCTTCACGTACCATTTAGCCGAAAAGCTTCACGTACCATTT
>JBDSPM010000384.1:0-5242 GCA_039930325.1 Saprospiraceae bacterium | reverse complement strand
TTATTAAATTGCTTGATATCATAAAGCAATTCGAAAAGAGTCGTTTTGAAACAAGGGCTCTGGTGTATCTCGATGTAGTGTCG
Source organism: Saprospiraceae bacterium (assembly GCA_039930325.1). GTDB lineage: Bacteria > Bacteroidota > Bacteroidia > Chitinophagales > Saprospiraceae > Opimibacter. The sequence goes on along the minus strand of JBDSPM010000384.1, from coordinate 5,159 downwards.
TGGCTGGAAAGTAAAATATACGATAAGCCGATCCAGGAGATTATACGTACTAAATACCTTGAACGACAGAAAAGAATGTGATAATTTGGAAATGTGGCAATGTGATAATGTGGCAATGTGGCAATGTGATTATGTGGGAATTTGGTAATGCCCTAGGCCGCAAGCTACTGACATGCAATAACCATGACAAAAAGAGAATTTTTTAAAAATGAACTGCTAAAAATGCTTGAAACCAAGCTTAAAAAGTTTGGTTTTAGGTTAAATAAATCCTTGTCTGAGTTTACAAAAAATAACTCTTCAGGTTGGCAAAAATACCAAATAATATTCTTGTTAACGGATGGAGGTTGGCAAGTTCATCCGGCTATATTTATAAGATTTAATTTAGTGGAGGACTTGTTTCATAAAATTTCTGGTTTTGAAAAGAAATATTGTAAAGGTACGCCTACAATCGGTATATCAATTGAAAATTATAATAGCAATGAAATTCCATCCCGATTTGATGTGACAGAGGAGAGCCAGATAAACGAAATTTCTGATAAATTATTCATTTTATTCGAGAATATAGCTTTGCCATTCTATGAAAAGTACAATACTTTAGAAACAATAAATCAAGCAATGAATAATATTCCAAATGATGTATCTCTAACAGGACCTATATTTAAAGGTACAAAGTCTTTAATTGTAGCTAAGTTATTAAACGACCCACATTATTATCAATTAAAAAATAGGTATCTTGAATATTATAGAGATTTTTCTAAGGGATTTTATCTTCCAGAATATACTGCTTTAGTAAAATTGCTCGATGGCTAACTGCGCCTTTATTAAGAAAATGCCATTTTAAAGCTAATAATTTCCAAATTCTTCTCATTGCAAGGCATATACAAGGGACACGATAAGCAAAATCAGACTAATGATAATGGTCATGATGGATTTCAGGAAAGGGAAGATCATAGCACAATAGATGAGCATGCCAAGTGCTACAATGATATTGATCCAACCGGCGTAAGGAATGTCATGACGAAGCATAATGAAAGTGATAAAGAGAATGGCCCCCGAGAGCATCAGTACATGACCATCCATCAGGAGGCGCAGCAAGTCACGATCATATTTTCCCTTGTGATTTCTTACGATAAAAAAATCATGTAGTGCTCCATTAGCAAAATACCATATTGCTGAGAGGAGTACCCAATATATGGTGGTGTGTAAAGTCATAAAATTTACAATTTTTATTTTATGGTCACAAGCTTGTTGAACAGGCAGAAAACATGACACTAAAGTATTGAATTTAATCCTCAACCATTATTGGCCTTCATTGTTATTGAAGCAAACAAAAACACATGGCAAAGGGAAGAGGTACAAAAAAACAAGGAAACATCAGTGCAAAGCTGGACGATCTTTCTAAAAACACCATTCAGGATCATGATGAATTTTTAACTACTAACCATGGATTAAGAATAAATGATGATCAGAATTCACTGAAGGCTGGTGAGCGGGGTGCAACCCTCATGGAAGATTTTCATTTTCGCGAAAAGATCACGCATTTTGATCATGAACGCATTCCTGAGCGCATAGTACACGCCAGAGGTACGGCGGCTCATGGTTTCTTTGAGCTTACTGAATCCATGACCAAATATACGAAGGCTCAATTCCTCCAGACGCCAGGCACCCGGACTCCTGTTTTTGTCAGATTTAGCACCGTGGCCGGATCACGTGGTTCCTCTGATCTTGCCCGAGATGTGAGGGGATTTGCAGTAAAGTTTTATACTGAAGAAGGCAATTATGATCTGGTAGGCAATAATATTCCTGTTTTCTTCATACAGGATGCGATGAAATTTCCTGACCTTATCCATTCTGTAAAGCCTGAACCGCACAATGAAATTCCACAAGCTGCTTCAGCACATGATACCTTTTGGGATTTTGTATCCCTCATGCCGGAGAGCATGCATATGATCATGTGGGCGATGAGTGACCGGGCCATTCCAAGAAGCCTCCGGATGATGGAAGGATTTGGAATTCACACTTTCAGATTTGTAAATGAAAATAATAAATCAGTTTTTGTAAAATTTCACTGGAAGCCTGTCCTGGGAGTGCATTCTGTCACGTGGGATGAAGCGCAAAAAATATCCGGCAAAGACTCTGATTACCATCGCAGGGATTTGTATGATGCGATTGAATCAGGCAATTTTCCTGAATGGAACTTTGGGGTTCAGATTGTTGAAGAAAAGGATGAGCATGCTTTTGATTTTGATTTGCTGGATCCAACAAAAATAATTCCTGAGGAAATTGTTCCTGTGCAAATCATCGGAAAAATGACACTGAACCGCAATCCTGATAATTTTTTTGCAGAAACTGAACAGGTTGCTTTTCATCCCGGTCACGTGGTACCGGGCATTGACTTTTCAAATGACCCATTATTGCAGGGTCGGCTATTTTCATATACGGACACTCAATTAAGCAGGCTAGGCGGTCCTAATTTTCATGAGATACCCATCAATCGCCCAGTTACACCTGTCCACAACAACCAACGTGACGGACATATGCGGCAAACCATCAATACTGGAAAATCAAGTTACAATCCGAATACTACAGGCAATGGATGTCCATTCCAGGCAAAAGCCATGGAAGGAGGTTTTGTTTCCTTCAATGAAAGGATAGATGCAAGGAAGGTCAGGGCAAGAAGCAAAAGCTTTTTTGATCATTTCAGCCAGGCAACTTTATTTTTTAATAGCCAAAGTGAACCTGAAAAAAACCATCTTATCAATGCTTTACGATTTGAGCTCGGCAAATTGGAAACTGAAGCTATTCGCATTCGTGTAGTAGGTATGCTAAACCAAATAGATAAAACACTTGCGTCTAAAGTTGCGCAAGGCTTAGGTATACCTGTCCCGAAAGTTCCGGAACAGCCTATGAACTTAAGCATTCCTGCTGATGGGGATCCAAAAAAATTTCAGCCTTCAAAAGTTAAAAGTGGATTGGACATTTCAGAAGCCTTAAGCATGGCACTGACGGTCAAAAATACTATCAGGACCCGACATATAGCAATCCTGGCAGCTGATGGAGTGAATGAGGCTTCTTTGACCATGATGAAGAATGCCCTCGAAAAAGCAGGTGCTGTTACTAAAGTAATAGCACCGCACATGGGAATGATTAATTCGGAAAAAGGCAAAAAAATAAAAGTAGATCAAAGCTTTTTAGGGGCGGCATCCGTATTGTTCGATGCAGTGTTCATTCCTGATGGCAATGGTAGTGGTCCTGCTTTGATAGACGAAGCAGATGCAATTCATTTTATTAATGAAGCCTTTAAACATTGTAAAGCCATAGCAGCTACCGGAACAGGCGTTGATGTCGTTAATGCATCAGCAGTCGGAGCTAAACTCCATAAAAAAGAAAAAAGTGCAAAGAATGCACAGGGTATCTTGCTGGATCGTAGCCCAAAGGAATTTATTAATGCGATTGCTCAACACCGATTTTGGGAAAGGGAAATGGCAAGCAAAGTGCCGGCATAGAGGGGGACGATTGATGGTCAATTGATATTAGAGCTCAAATAAATTTTACGATTTGAGTGATAATTGTCAGACTATTTTCATAGGAGTATCTTTATTCCCTAACACTCTTGTAAAAATACCTGATCATGAAAAGCGCGGCTTTATTGTTTATGATTTTTGGGGTGCTCCTCATACTGGGATATGGCCTGATGAGCTTGCTTGGCTTCGCAATGTCGTTTGACGCGATAACCAAACACATTTGAACATTATTCGAAATACAAACTTATTCTCCGTATTTTGTGGTTTCTATTCTTATTAATTCTCTGACAATTATATCAAAGTCAATCAATTAGCCGGAAAGTCAGATCGTGCCTGGTGGATGGGGATGGAACTTTTTGACTGAGATTGTGTTGGCGTAGGTGTGATTAAAATCACTTTAACCTTCAGAGTTATTTCGCTTCTGCACCTGCACAAATTTAAGATTGCATTTTTGAAGGTTGTATCCCACTGTTATGAAAGCTCAAAAATTAAAAAATGTGCGTTTCGCACTTTCAGGAAAGGATAGTTTTTACGATGCCGTTACCCTGAGCGTTAAAAATTATTTTGAAAGCAATAATATTTCACCCTATGCAAATGGCGCCATGTGGTTTAAGACAGGTATCATGCTTTCACTTTTTTTTATTCCCTATATTCTGATTGTCACCGGTGTAGCTGATTCCAGTGCATGGTTTTTCTTTGGCATGTGGTTTCTGATGGGTCTGGGTATGGTAGGCATTGGAACGTCTGTCATGCATGATGCCAATCATGGCACCTATTCAGCGAATAAGAAAGTGAATAATTTTATTGGTCACATCCTTGAAGTGATCGGTGGGTATGCGGTCACCTGGAAAATCCAGCACAATGTGCTCCATCATACGTATACGAATGTGTCCGGCCTCGATGATGATATTGACAGCATCGTCTTATTGCGTTTTTCACCTCAGCAACCCAGATACTGGTTTCATCGATATCAATATATTTATGCGTGGTTCTTTTATATGTTGATGACCTTATATTGGATGACGGTGAAGGATTTTCAACAATCCGTGCAGTATAAGCAGCGTAATCTGCTGATCAAGCAAAAGGTTTCGCTTAAGCAGGCATTGTTCCGTATTTCCATTTTTAAAATTGGTTATTATGGCTACATTATGATGCTGCCTATTATGATCTCAGACATGCCTTGGTATTTTGTGGTTGCGGGTTTCCTGGTGATGCATTTTACGGCCGGTTTTATTCTATCCTGTATATTTCAGCCTTCACATATAGTTGAGACTTCTGAATTTGCATCTCCTGTTGAAACGGATGGCAGGAAAAACATGGAAAACTCATGGGCTATACATGAAGTCGCCAATACCACCAATTTTGCGCCTAACAACCGATTTTTAACTTGGTTTATAGGTGGTCTTAATTACCAGATAGAGCACCACTTGTTCACAGACATTTGTCATGTCCATTATAGAAAGCTTGCACCGATTGTAAAATCGGCTACTGCTTCTTTTGGCATTCCGTATAATGAAGAACCTTCTTTTCGAAGCGCATTGTGGGAACATGCCAGAATGCTGAAAAAACTGGGGATGAAGTAAATGAAGAGTGAAAAGAGAAGAGTGAAAAGTTATTTCTTTTAACGGTATAACT
>JBDSPM010000383.1:0-2983 GCA_039930325.1 Saprospiraceae bacterium | reverse complement strand
ATGCGCAGATCGATTTTTTGCTGGCGGCTTTGGGTTTGCATTTCGATTGCACACAGAATAGCATTGACCCCACTGTTATTAATACTGAGCGTGCCATCACCGTAGTGCTGCAGTAAGGTTCCGATATGCTTCGTTAGGCTGTCATCATAGATGGTTTTACTCCACCTTCGTTTCTCAAGAGCCAGGTGTTCATTTTCCTGCATCATAGCTGTATACCCCACCATATCGGTAAACATAATTGCTGCAAGCTGACGTATAGCCATCCTTAATAATTTATTACTTGTGAAAGTATGAAAACTGACGCACAATTGTTTGTTTAGCTTTTGCCTCAACAGGAGGCAACGTTTATCGTCATCCAAATGTGAACTTATATTTTGCTCAAACATTTTCCTTTCCCCTGCTGTTCGGAATAGATCATCAAAATGGCAGCGCATGAATAAATTCGTAGCCTCCCTCATCATATTTGCCCTCTTTATCCCTTTCTCGTCTTGGGGGCAGGGGAAGCCCAATTATGTAGGCCAATGGTATCAACATACCTCCCAGGGGAAGACGCCTGTAAAATCTGAAGCCTTTCAAGCCGACCGTTCCGATTATCCAAGGACCAAAAAATACAACCTAAAGGGCAATATACGGCAGCTGAATTCCATCATGAACACCAAACCGGAATTGCTAAACCTGGTAGTGCCTTACGGAGACAAAATCTACACACTCAACCTGGCCAAGGTGGACGTCATAGCGAGCGATTTCTCCGTAAAAACTGACAAAGGAAATGGCAACCATAAATCAGGTGTCCAGTACCGTGGCATCGTCGACGGACATCCGGATCAATTAGCATCTCTTAGTCTCACTCCTACCGATAAATCTGCAGTTTTCTCCACCCCGGAAGGAAATTTTGAGATCTCTAAAGCGGGTTCAGGTTTTGCGGTTTACAACACAGTGGAAATGGAGCTGCCTGCGATTACACCGACGAAGACGTTTACGACATTGTAGAGGAAGATTTTTCTGGCTACTTTTGCATAACAATTACGATATATATGTCAATAGTCAATGTGTTATCTTCACAAAAAGCTGACTGCAAATGGACCTGTTAATGGATATTCCCAAACAAGCTTCTGTAATTCTTGATCAGAACCTGGCAAAAAAGGTAGCCCATGAATTGTTATCAATTTCTTGTGTTCAATTAAATGTAGAGCATCCCTTTACCTGGGTCTCCGGAATAAAATCTCCGGTATATTGTGACAACAGGAAAATTGTCTCACATGTTGAAACCCGAATTATTATTGCCGATTCTTTTGTAACGCTCATTGCACATCATTTCAAAGATGTCGAGGTCATCGCGGGTGTTGCTACGGGTGGAATACCCATGGGCGTCCTCATCGCAGACAGGTTGAAGCTGCCATTCATTTATGTAAGACAGGAGCCAAAAGAACATGGTTTAATGCGTCAGGTAGAAGGGGATTATACAGCAGGTTCAAAAGTCGTCCTCATCGAAGACCATGTATCAACTGGCGGAAGCAGTATGAAAGCAATCCAAGGATTGTTGAATGCCGATTTAAAAGTATTAGCCTTAATCAGCATCATGACCTATAATTTTCAAGAAGCCCTGGGCCTTTTTAATCGTGAGGGAATTAATCACGTTTCTCTATCTGATTTAGATACCGTCCTGGATCAGGCGTTAACGGAAAAGAGACTTACTTCAGAAGAAGCAGATAGTATATTTTCTTTCAGATCGGATCCAAAGAATTGGAAAAAATAAAAGTCTCTAATACAATCAATCCTAAACGTCCAGCATTTAGTAAAGTGAAACTTATTACATCAGAAATAATTACAGTAGATAAAAGAATAAAAGAATAAAGAAATGATTACTCAGCTAATTTTTCTTTTCCATTTTTTTAAAAACATCATTATATGCAGTAAATAAGGCTTCGGAGATAAGCTCAACGGGCACCCTCATCAGGTCAAACGTGGTCCATCCCTGCAATCCCCATTTATTCGACACAGAATAAATCCCTTTTTTATCGTACGCGCAAAACAACTTCTGGACTTCAAGTGACAACTTGATATTGGCCGATCGTTGCTCTTCATGTAGTGTTGCAAATATCCGCTTCCTGACAACCTTGAATGCCCTTCGTTCGAAATGCGCATTTTCCTCCACGCCCTGAAAAGATAGGGCCAGCTCCCGAAACGATTCATTACTTACCATCGATCAAATGTAGGAGTTCTTCGGTAGGGGTTAAGATGAAATATCATCCTACTTAGTCGACTTTGATTAAGCTCATGACTTGGAGGATAAAAGCTGCCCTTTGCCCTCTGCTATTTTTCTATTTCTACTTCCTCCGGCACCATAAATAACAAAACACATCCACTCTCCGTCCTCACCGAATGTTTAAATCCTGGCGGTGTGTACAAATAATCACCCACTGACATCGTCTCCCCTTCAAAAATGGCGCTGCCTTCCAGGACAAAAACTTCTTCCCCTCCCGGATGATTGTGATACGGATAAGAAGCCCCCGGGTCAAATTTCAACAGGATCGTTGGTGCCCTCTTTGTGAGCTCATCATACCGAAGCACCTTGACAAATACACCTTTGGTGTCGACCCCCTCTTCATTCAGAGGAATCCATTCTGTCTGATGGGTTTTTTTAATATAATTTCTGATGTCAGGATTCATCGTAGTGAGTAGTGAGTGGTAAATGGTAAGTAGTGAGAGTGAGTAGTGAGTAGTGAGTGGTAAATAGTGAGTTGTGAGTTGTGAGTTGTGAGTAATGAGTAATAAGTAGTGGGTATTGAGTAATGAGTAGAAAAATTATGCCCTATGCAAGGTTTGCCCTGGGGGAATAGAATTCACAGAATTTAAGGGTACAACAGCAGCCAGTAAAAAGCTCGCCGCACTTACCGCAAAAACAGAATACCCCAATGGTGATTCAATCCCAAACGAGATCGCCATCGATATCGCAAACAATAAACTAAGCACGCCGCTTCCG
>JBDSPM010000382.1:0-3784 GCA_039930325.1 Saprospiraceae bacterium | reverse complement strand
GTTGTAATTCGTACTGGCGCTCCTGAATTAGTTGCATCAGATGCGGCATTCCACTTAAGGGTTAATGAAACCTGTATTTCCGATATGCAATACCACTTTTGGAGTTAACCGGTATCGTTAGATAGTGGATATATATTCATCCTTTGAAAAATGTGCGGATAGAATTTGCTGGATTTTTTTACCAAGAACCTGGTAGTCGTTTGGTTTAGTGAGAAAAAATTGTGCTCCAAATTCTTTTTTCAGTTCTTTGTCGCGATGAATATTGGATGTGGTGAAAATACCCACGGGAATTTTGTTTAACTCTATTTCTTTTTTAATTTGAAGTAGAAATTCAAAGCCATTCATTACGGGCATGTTCAGATCAAGAAATATAATGTCATGTAAACTAGTGGTTGCTTTTATTTATCAAGTGCAATTTTCCCATTGGTTGCTGTACCGCATTAATAAGAGGGATTAATTAATTCTATGACCTCTTCAAAAATAAGCTGGTCATCTCAATCATCATCAATAAGTAATATTTTTTTTCATTGGGACGGTATGTAAATAGTAAATTTTGAACCTAGATTAAGTTTGCCATCTGCTACAATAAAGCCATTGTGATTGGTTACAATTTTTTTGACAATGGCTAAACCAATACCTGTTCCTGAGTATTCATTCTTGTGGTGAAGCCGTTGAAAGAGTTCAAATATCTTAGATCCGTATTCATTATCAAAACCAATTCCATTGTCCGCAATTTTTATGACGTGGTATTTATGGTGTTTGTTTGCAGCCGGATGCGCTATTTCATTTCCCTCCATGAAAGATGCAGTAATTTTAATATGTGGTTTGATTTCCGGTTGGCTGTATTTAATAGCATTGTCCATAAGGTTTGTAAAGAGTTGAGCGATTTGAATGCGCACTCCTTTTATTGTCGGAAGATTTTCATAATCAATTACTGCTTGTTTCTCAAGGATGCTTTCATCAAGATCCATTTTTGATTCCTCAACTATCGTATTTAAGTCGCAGGGTTCAAAAATTAATTCGGTTGTATTCGTACGGGAAAACGCAAGGAGCGAAACGATGAGGTTTTGCATGCGTTCACCTGCGGCTATAATGCGGTTGAAATAATCCTGGGATTTATCTGATAATTTTTCTGTTTCGATAATGCGGCTGCCGAAAGCCTGTATCTTTCGCAGAGGTTCCTGTAAATCATGACTGGCAACGTAACTAAAAGAGGCAAGCTCGTCATTGCTGTATTCAAGTTCCTTATTTTTTAATTCAAGCGTTTGGTTTATTTCTTCTAATTGCCTGGTTTTAACAATTAATTCTTCTTTGTTTTGTTTTTCACTGGTGATGTCTCTTAAGAATGCAATAAATATAAAGGTTCCCTGCTGCATTGCCTGGGAAATAGTAATCGATATCGGAAATTCTTTTCCTTCTTTGTGCAACGCAGTAAGTTCCAAAGTATGATTTAAAATCTTTGCTTCGCCTGTTTCAATAAATCGTTTCATTCCTGCTTTGTGATCTTCGCGATAGTGGTGCGGAATGATGGTGTCAGTTAAATGCTGTCCTAATACTTCTTCAGCTTTCCATCCGAATATTTCTTCTGTTTTAGGATTCCATAAGGTGATAATGCTTGCTTGATCCATTACAATAACGGCATCGGGAGCATTGCTAATGATCTGATTCAAATAATCTTCTTTTTCCGCTAATTCTTCAGCCGCTAAAACATCTTTGCTTATGTCCTGTACTGTGCCAATGAGTAAATGATTGGCACCCTCACCTGAAAAGGTTCCGCTTGATCGGAAGTGTTTGGTTCTTCCTGTTTTGCTTATGATGCGAAAAGGTGTTTCAACTAACTTACCTGTTTGTAAGGTTTGTTCTCCGTTAATAATTACCTGCTGCAAATCATCAGGATGGATAAAAGATAAAAATACTTCAAAAGAAGGAATAAACTCCTGCGGTTTGCAATCAAACAAACGAAATAAATTATCAGAGTATTCCAATGAACCTGTTGTAATGTTCCATTTGTAACTGCCAAAATTTGCAGTTTTTTCTGCCAATTTAAAGGTTTCATTTTGAATGCGAATTTCATTTGTTCGCTCTTTTACTTTCACTTCTAATTCTTCGGAAGATTTTTTCTGCTCCTCTATTTCAGTGCTGCTACCTATCCATGCTATTATGTTTCCATTCTCGTCTTTCTGGGCAAGGCTATGACTTAAATGCCAACGGTAAGATCCATCATGATGGCGTATGCGCTTTTCCATCATAAAATCTTCGCCTGTTTTAAGAGAATAATGCCAACGACGTAAGTCTTCTTCAAGGTCTTCGGGAAAAATAATTTTCAGCATGCCATCGTCTTTTAATTCTTCAAAAGATAACCCGGTGTAATCGAGAAAATATTGGTTGAAGTAATTTTTCTTACCATCGGGTGTTGCCGTGCATATCATGTGAGGAATAGTTTCGGACAGCATTCTGAATTTGGCTTCGCTTGCTTTTATTTTTTCTTCTGCTTTTTTACGTTCGGTAATATCGCGATTCACAGCAAATGCTGCAATGGGTTTATTGTTTTCATCATACACATAAGCAAGGGATACGAGTACGCTCACAAGTGTACCGTCTTTTTTGGACTGCACTACTTCGCCTTGCCACTTGCCGGTGTCATCCAAAGCTTTTGACCATGTTTGCTTGTCATCATCTGATAAAAACTCCGTGCGGAGAAGGTGCATTGCATAATTGCCAATGACTTCTTCGCTTGTATATCCATATAAATTTTCTGCACCTTTGTTCCAACTGATGGTTTTATAATCCATATCAGTGCCTATCACGGCATCTGCAATATTTTCAGTGAGTGTGGCAGTAGTGCGTAGCTGTTTATTCGCTTCTTCAATTAGCTTGCGTGTTGTTACCTGTTGTGTAACTTCCACACCATGTGACAATATTCTTTCTGTATTTCCTTTTTCATCTTTTATTGGCTGCATTACTGAATTATAATAGCGCAAAACCGGTTCGCCGGTGCTTTTATTGATTAATTCAACAGGAAATTCATTGGCGAAGAATGGTTCCCCTTTTGAAAAAGTATGATCCAGAATAGCTAATAAACCCTGTTTTTCTATTTCCGGAAAATTTTCCTGAACGGTTTTGCCGAGGGTTATTTTTCTATCAACTAATTTTTCATATTCAGCATTGACAAATTCATAAAGATGGGTATCCCCTTTTAAAATTGCAATGCCTGCGGGAGCATTCATAAAGGAATTATAAAGCACCATGCGCTCATTTCTTAAATGCTGCTCGCTTTCTGTAAGCAACTGGAGGGTGACTATTTCTTTTGTAACATCCTGCAAGGTTCCATTAAACCGATAAGCAATGCCTTCATCATTAAAAGATGCCAGTCCCTTTGCCCGTACAATTCTTGCATTTTTGGTTTGAGGATGAATGATTGTATAAATAATATCGAAATGCCCTCCCGAAGAAAATTGTAAAGCCGTTTGAATAGCCGCTGCGACCTTGTCTCTATCTTTGTCTGCAATTTTTGATAAAGCAACTGACAGTTCTATTTCTTCATCCTGCTTTAGGCCAAACCATTCTTTTAAACGGCTGTTGCCTCTAAATTTATTGGTGGCAGGGTTTAAATCCCAAGTGCCTAATTCGGCTGCTTCAACGGCAAATTGCAATTCTTGTTTACTTTCTTTAAGTGCATTTACTGCCTTTACTTTTTCTGTGGTTTCAATTACGGTCACCAGTACGCCACTTACTTCACCATCTTCTAACCGGATAGGACTGTAAGAGAAATCAAAAACACATT
>JBDSPM010000381.1:0-4311 GCA_039930325.1 Saprospiraceae bacterium | reverse complement strand
CGACTTCGCCGTGCATAGCAATAAGTACACCTTCCTATTTGCTATCGTTATCTCTGTGATTACAGCGGTGGCACTTGCCTTTGCCTCTGAAGGACTTAAACCATACCAGGAGGCTAACATAAAACTGGATAAAAAAACAAGTATCCTTCGATCTGTACGCTTTGAGGCTATCGAACGAGATACTATTGAAAAGATTTACGCTGAAAAAATGCAGGAATTAGTTGTCAACAGTAAAGGAGAAGAACTTAAAGATGTAAAAACTGAAGATGTTGTCCTGAAAGAAGAACTTGCAAAACCCGGAGCTGACCGTAATCTTCCTCTATATATCTATACCGGAACTGATGGAAAAAAGAGGTACATAATTCCCATGCAGGGAGTTGGATTGTGGGGACCTATCTGGGGGTACATAAGTTTAGAAGAAGATTTCAATACGATCTATGGTGCCTTTTTCAGCCACAAATCGGAGACGCCCGGACTTGGTGCAGAAATAGCCGAAAGACCATTTCAACTACAATTTCAGGGAAAAAAAATCATGTCGGATGAGAACAATTTTGTCTCTGTTCACGTCATCAAGAGATCCGTTAAATCATCTGATGGTCCTGAACATCGGGTTGATGGTATTTCAGGTGGCACAATTACTTCAACCGGGACAGATGCGATGTTGAAGAATGCAATAGAACCTTACATTAATTATTTTGGAAAATTAAAACAGCAAGGATGAGTACCGAAACGACCGTTTTTCCCAAGCCACTCGAAAAGAAAGAAGGCTTGTTCTCTAAAAAAAACCGGAGGATCTTAACCGATCCATTAGATGATATCAATCCCATCACTGTGCAGATCCTTGGGGTTTGCTCCGCCCTGGCAGTGACAACACAAGTAAAACCTGCGATTATCATGGCCTTAGGTGTAACTGTGGTCACCGCCTTTTCCAGTCTTATTATAGCGTTGATCCGCGATTCTATTCCGGGCAGGATAAGAATGATTGTACAATTGGTGATTGTCGCCTTACTGGTTACAATTGTTGATCAATTGTTGAAGGCCTTCATGTATGATGTGAGCAAAAAGCTTTCTGTTTTTGTTGGCCTCATTATTACCAATTGTATTGTCATGGGTCGTCTTGAAGCTTTTGCCATGTCACGAAAACCCTGGCCTTCATTCCTGGATGGAATAGGAAACGGACTTGGCTATGGGGTAATTCTGATCGTCGTATCTGTCATCCGTGAATTTTTTGGTTCGGGATCATTACTTGGTTTCAAAATCGTACCTCAATGGGCATATGCTCATGGATATGTTAACAATGGCTTGATGATGTTGCCTCCTGCTGCCTTATTTATCATCGGATGTTTCATCTGGTGGCAAAGGAGCAGAAATAAAAAGCTGGTTAATGTATCCTGATGAAAAGAAGTAAATAACATTTGAGATAAACTCTGAAATATGGAACATCTGTTAAGCATGTTCGTTAAGGCGATCTTCGTGGAGAATGTAATCTTTGCATTTTTCCTTGGGATGTGTTCATACCTGGCTGTTTCTAAAAAAGTGAAGACGGCAACGGGATTGGGCATTGCAGTCATTTTTGTGATGGTTCTCACCACTCCGCTCAATTTCCTTATCCTTGATTATATGCTAAGGGATGGTGCTCTTGCATGGATACATCCTTCATTGGCACATGTGGATCTCACCTTCCTGGCTTTCATTTTATTTATTTCAACTATCGCAGGTGCGGTACAATTGGTGGAGATGGTGGTTGAAAAATTTGCGCCGGCTTTGTATACGGCACTTGGCATATTCCTTCCGTTGATCACTGTCAATTGTTCGATCCTCGGCGCTTCACTGTTTATGCAAGAGCGTGAATACAATTTTACTGAAACAGCCGTTTTTTCGGTTGGGTCAGGAATAGGGTTCTTCCTCGCCATTGTATTATTGGCGGCGATCCGGGAAAAATTGAGATATTCCAGAATTCCGGCACCATTGCAGGGCTTAGGTATTGCTATGATCATCACCGGTTTGATGGCGATGGCATTTTTAAGTTTTTCAGGCATCCAACTTTAAGACTATGATACCGATCATTGCCAGCAGCATCACCGTTTTTATCCTTGTCGTTCTATTATTCGTATTTCTGATTATAGTGGCTAAGGAAAAACTTTTACCACAATTTGATGTATCCATCATTATCAATGGATCAACAGATGCTCCTGTCACTGTTAAACCGGGTGGAACATTATTGACTACACTTTCTGCTCATAATATATTCCTTGCATCCGCATGTGGTGGAGGTGGAACATGTGCGATGTGTCTGTGCAGAGTTTATTCCGGCGGTGGGGAGGTATTAGCCACAGAAACCAATCATCTTAACCGGAAGCAAGTAAAGGATCATTTGAGATTAGCCTGTCAGGTAAAGGTGAAAGAGAATATGGAAATACGTGTCCCTGATGAAGTATTCGGTGTGAAGAAATGGGAATGCACAGTTTCTTCCAATGAAAATGTTTCAACGTATATAAAGGAGTTAGTGCTGGACCTTCCACCCGGAGAAAGCCTGACATTTCGTTCAGGTGATTATATCCAGGTGGATGTTCCTGAAACGACCATTAATTTTAAAACAGATCTATATGATATTCCTGAAAGATTCCGGGATGATTATGACAAGTTTAAAATATGGGATTTGAAGACGGTTGTTGAAGAGCCGGTGTTCCGCGCCTACTCGATGGCCAATCATCCTGCTGAAGGCAATAAGATGATGTTGAATATCCGGATTGCAACTCCACCTTGGGTGCGAGCTAAAAATGGATTTGCCGAAGTACCACCGGGATTTTGTTCATCGTATACTTTTTCATGTAAACCCGGAGACAAAGTCACAATCAGTGGACCTTATGGAGAATTTCATATTAAACAAACTGAGAAGGAAATGGTATATATCGGTGGTGGTGCAGGAATGGCACCATTGAGATCGCATATTTTCCATTTGTTTCATACCCTTAAAACAAAGCGGAAAGTTTCATTCTGGTATGGAGCCCGGAGTAAAAGGGAAATATTCTATGAGGAGGAATTCAGAAATATTGAAAAGGAATTTCCCAATTTCCGTTTTATCATTGCTCTTTCTGAGCCGCTTCCTGAAGACAACTGGACAGGCGAGGTCGGATTTATTCATAGTGTTGTTATGAAAAATTATCTGGTTACTCATTCAGAACCTGAAGAGGTAGAATATTATTTGTGCGGACCACCTATGATGAATGACGCTGTGCTCAAAATGCTGGACAATCTTGGTGTGACTAAAGAAAATATAGCATTTGATGACTTCGGAATCTGACCCATTCCATGATACAGAAAATTGCAAATTCAATCCTCTTCTTTTGTGCATTTGTTTCTTGTCAAAAGCAAGTACCCTATACTTCATTGACAGGAACAGCCCAGGGTACAACCTTTACTATACGTTACCAAGATAAGGAACAGCGTGATTTCAGTCAGTCGGTTGACAGCCTTTTCAGGCTTATAGATAAGAGTATGTCTCTTTGGGATTCCACCTCTCTGATCAGGAGAATCAACCGTAATGAAAAGGATTTGAAATTGGATCAGCATTTCATCAACGTCTTTAACAGTTCCCGTGAAATATCTGATTTAACGGATGGAGCTTTTGATGTGACCGTAAGTCCTCTTGTAAATGCATGGGGCTTTTCTTATAAAAAAGGTTTACCACCGCCCGATTCCTCTTTAGTAGATAGTCTGAAACATTTCATTGGTTTCAAAAGAGTAATGATTGAAAACGGTGTTCTTCAAAAACAGGACCCCCGGATAGAGCTTGATTTTAATGCCATAGCCCAGGGCTATACGGTTGATTTGGTTTCAGCATTTCTCGAAACGCATGGTATCAAAAATTACCTTGTCGAAATCGGAGGTGAGGTAAGAGCAAGCGGTGTCAATGAAAGAGATTCTATATGGATGATTGGAATTGACAAACCTGTAGAGGTGGCATCTGATGAAAGACTATTGCAAACTACTATTGGCTTACAAAATAAATCAATAGCTACTTCAGGCAGTTACCGTAAATTTATAGAGCGGGATGGAAAGAAATATAGTCATTTCATAAGTCCCGAAACCGGCTATCCGGTTCAGCACAATCTCCTAAGTGTTTCTGTAATGGCTGACAATTGTACTTCTGCGGATGGATATGCTACAGCTTTCATGGTCATGGGACTTGAAAAAACGATGGATAAAGTGAAGACACTTCATCTGGATGTTTATTGCATTTATGCTGATGGGAACGGAATGTTGAAGACAATGTCTACATCGGGTTTTGGGAGGTAGCGATTTTCTTAT
>JBDSPM010000380.1:0-2547 GCA_039930325.1 Saprospiraceae bacterium | reverse complement strand
ACCCGGTACATCGATGAACCCAATGTTGACAGGTGATGATGGGTTGGCATTGTCAATGACGTGGATTCCCTTATGCATTTCATTTATGAGCAGGTATCCTTTATAGTAAAAAATCTTGCCGGGAGCGGTTAATGGCTGAGGAGCGCCAAAAGAAGCCGGCTTCCGCATCTCATCGATGCGTTTGTAGACTGGTTGATAAGCGATATACTCTTCAGTGCGGGTGCACCGATCTTGTTCGCAGCCTGCGAGTAAAATAGAAGCGACAATAAACGTCAGAAATGAATGATGGAATAGAGTTTTCATGATTATTAGATTGTTTGACCGTATAGACTCCGGAGTAGGCGTTCGGGTTGGGTTCGGATTGAATTTTTTTCTACTAATTATTAAACGGATAGAAGCTGGAAATAGTAGTAGGTAAGCGGCTGCTAAATGAGTAAGAGAAGAAGGGAGGAAGTAGAAAAAAAACCATATGCAGAAATAGGGCGGACCCTTTAGCCGAAAAGCTATTACATAAAATTAATACTTAATATATAAATATCTTATTATCAAATTTTTATATCTAAATATTCGGAATTTTTAACGCTTACTTTTTAGCATACTTAACTCCCATTCCATCCAATCTGTCACTATGGCGGGCCAGCCTTGTAGAAAATTCAGTCCAATTCTTTTTAGCGGGCGGGGTCCACAAAACCTCAGCAAGCGCAATAGCCCGTGGATAAGCCATGTACTCAACTTTCTCCGGAGTATCGATATATTCTGTCCATACATTTCCTTGCGCACCGAGGATGTGTTTAGTTTCTGCCAGTGTGAGCTCAGCTGGCACAGGTTCGAATGAATAAACTTTTTCAAGAGGCGTGAATCCACCAATAGCCAGTGGTTCAGTAGCACGATCTCCCTGGTAGTGATCGAAATAACAATAGTCACCGGGAGTCATAATTACATCATGACCTGCTTTTGCTGCATCGATTCCACCTTGCACTCCACGCCATGACATAATCGTTGCATTTGGAGCTATGCCTCCTTCAAGAATTTCATCCCAACCAATGATCGTCTTACCTTTTGCATTGAGATATTTTTCTATACGCTTCACAAAATAGCTTTGAAGCTCATTTTCATTTTTGAATCCTTCCTTCTTCATCAGGCTTTGACAAAAATCACTTTTCTTCCATGATTCTTTCGGGCATTCGTCCCCGCCGATATGAATATATTGGGATGGAAACAATGCAAGCACCTCCTCCAGGACATTCTCAAGAAATGTAAATGTCGAATCTGTGGGGCAATACACATCATCGAACACACCCCATGTCGTAGCCACACTGAAAGGACCATGGGTGCATGCTAAATCCGGGTAAGCAGCAAGAGCAGCTAGTGAATGTCCCGGCATTTCAATTTCAGGCACAATTGTCACAGCGCGATCAGCCGCATACGCCACCACATCCTTAATTTCTTCCTGCGTGTAAAATCCTCCATAACGTTTGCCATCAAATTTGACAGGCCTGTCATCATACTTGCCCACGAGGGTTGAATCCCTGTATGCTCCAACCTGTTGCAGCCTTGGATATTTTTTAATCTGAATGCGCCAGCCCTGGTCATCTGTAAGATGCCAGTGGAAATAATTCATCTTATAATAGGCAAGCAAGTCAATATATTTTTTAACAAATTCCACCGGCATAAAATGACGGGACACATCCAGATGCATTCCGCGATACGAAAATCGTGGTTCGTCATAAATATCTACAAGCGGTATTGACCAGTGACGATGCGATCCATCAGAATCCGGCACTACATCCAGGCGCATGATCTGGCGCAAAGTTTGGAAGGCATAAAAAACACCCAGTTCCGAACCCGCGCTGATTAAAATTCCGGTATTGCTGATCTTGAGATTATAAGCTTCTTTATTGACCGTATTAAAAGCGAGTGTCACTTTGATCAGGTGAGAAGAATCTTTTAGAGCCGTTTTATCATGTAAAAATGAAAGCTCGTACCCACTCTTTTTCTTAAATGTTTCGTTGAATACTTTAAATGGATTGAAGTGCGGAAAATTTTTTGAGTTGGTAAGTATTCTAACTTTTTCGTCTATGGCAAAAATGCCTGTCCTGGACTGCATATTAGCAGGCAGAGGAGCAATGGCCAGGTTGCCTTCGATGATTTCGGCTTTGGATGAAGATGAGCTTTGACAGCCATTAAAGATGAGGGCTAAAAAGACCAGTGGAATCAAGAAGAAGTATTTGTTCAAGTTGGATGTGATTTTTTGGTATTTAAAATGGGCGGCAAGATAAAGATTTCGCGATGGTTAAAACCCCTGCGAACAATATGATCCTTAACTACGGTACTAACTTCGAAAATCATTGAATTTCGAATTCGGCGCAGGGGTTCAAACCCCTGCGAACAATATGATCCGTGCCTACGGCACTTGTTTCGACAATTAAAAATTGTCGATCAGGATTAATTGCTTTTGAGAATTAGTTTCGGAATTTGCAGAATTTCGAATCAAATGCCGTAGGCATGAAAGATTCTGTTTCGTATGATTTATGAAGGGGCTCAAAC
>JBDSPM010000379.1:0-4093 GCA_039930325.1 Saprospiraceae bacterium | reverse complement strand
CGGAAATTCAGATTTGATCATTGAAGATAATGATGCTACCTATCTGCAATTTTCCTCACTTACGGCTGATGAATCGGGGATTCTGTCCGGAAATGCCGTTTCAAGTTTGCGAAGTGCCATCATGTTTCGTCCGGATAGTTCTGTTCAAATCAGAACGGGTGGAAATACGACAAGGATAGCCGTCTTAAAAAATGGAAATACCGGCATTGCAACAACGACTCCTGAAGCAAAGCTGGATGTCAATGGCACAACTATTATTGGTACCAACGGTACGCTGTTAACCGAAATAATAAAGGTGACCGTTTTAACAGATGTCAATAATGTTCCTGCCGGTAGTAGTGTGCTCGAAACCATTCCTGTTGCTAATTGCACCACAGGTAGTACGGTTTTTATGTCCCCTGCGAGTGCGTTAGCCGCAGGACTGATTATTGCCTACACGAGAGTATCTGTCGCAGGAACAGTTGAGGCGCGGTTTGTCAATACTACCGGAGCGGATATTAATCCACCGGCAATGAATTTTTTTATCACGGCCATAAAGTGAGATGGAGAGTGCTGTAGTGAATCAATCCTAAAATAAACCTGTATCTTTGAAAGATGTCAATAGTTGCTAAGTCAATTCGAAATCAGCATTATACTTTTTGAGGTAAAAAACCTACATTAATTTTATACACCATGTCAACTGACGAGCTCAAAGAAAGATTGATCGAAAGAATCAGAGAGACTGACAATCCTTCTGTCATCGATCATTTATATAAGTTACTCGAACTTGAATTGGATATAAGCAGTGAGTCAGTTTATAAGCTTAGTTCTGAAGAAGATTCGGCCCTGCAGGAAGCAGAAGATGATATTTATCAAAATAAATTGTTGAAGGAAGAAGAGGCTAATGAAAGAATAAAAAAATGGATCTTCTGATTGAATGGACTGAGACAGCTCAAAGAGTCAGAGAGAGAATCTATACTTATTGGAATAACAGAAATAAATCTTTCTCTTTTTCCAAAAAACTGGAGTTTATTATTCAAAAGGAGATTCAAAGAGCAAAACTATTTCCAAATATTGGTCTCGCTTCAGACCGGATAAACGTAAGGTTTTTTGTTATACTAAAAAACTATAAGCTTTTTTATAAAATTCACGGAAATAGAATAATTATCCTACGGCTTTGGGATGTAAGACGAAGTCCAGGAAACTTATCATTATAGATTAAGTGCCAAATAAGGTGTTTACCGAAGTAACGCAAACTTTGTTTTAAATAGGGGGCCTTATGTCCATTCTAAAATCACCAGCTTTCATATGAAAAAAAGTATACCTGCGCTCTTTATCAGCATCATGGTAGTCAGCACCTATGCGGTAAGCGCGCAGTCTGATACACTGGACCGGGAAAGTAAGGCTGATTCGAAATACACGAAGGAAGCTATCTATCTGACCATGACCGGCTATGTGAAAAACAATAAACATTATGACATAGGGGTTGTGGGCGGGAAGCTTAAAAAGGAATTGATCATAAGTCCGGAAGCCATACCCACATTTGAAAAATATCAAAGACAGCGAAAGTGGACTCTTTTATTTTCCGGCATTCAGCTGGCTGCGGAGATCACTGCCTTAATTACGAAAGACAAGTCACTGCGTACAGGTTTGCTCATAGGTGCCGGTGCCACCTCCGTAGTGATCATTCCATTATTCCTGTCATCAAATAAAAATCTGAGCAAAGCCGTATGGATCAGAAATGGCGCGGTGCTCAATGGCCAATAAATAAAAAATGCAGCACCTAAATGCTGCATTTCTTAATTCAATTGAATTTGCCCGTTATTTTTTAAATGTTCCAGTGCCTTTCTGTACCTCCTTTCCGTCCAGCGTAGCCACCAAATTAAATTCGAGTGTATTTGCATTTTTAAATTCCATGCTGATCTTCTCGATATACTTTTTACCGTTTTGCATTTCACTATGTTCCATTAAGAACAGGTTTGGGTTTATCCAATCGCCAATATGCTCATGAGCTGTGCCCATATTGTCAACACTGAACCAATGTACCTTTTTATCATTGGGATTATAGCCCACAAGATTTTCGCCAATCATTGTTCCCAGGTCCGGGTTGGAAAAAGATTCATCAACATACAGGCCATTTCCATCTGCAGTTAGTTTGCCGTTCACCAGGTAGTTCAAATTATATGTTTTGCCATCCATGGTGAGATTGGCGTCAGCGTTCCAATTTCCAACGAATTTTGAAAAATTCGTGATTGCCTCGGGCTTGACGGTTTTATTGTCCTGTGCCATGATGTAAGTCGTAGTGAAGACGATGAATGTGCATGAAAGCAATGCACTCAATAAATACTTTTTCATGTTAATTAATTTGTGAGTTTAAAAAATGTCACTGCAAAATTCCTGCAATAGTCGTGAGGTGACAATACCATGTTCATGGGATGATCCACCTGCGTCCACCTATAAAATTAATTCCTCCTATCGGGATAAGCTTTCGTTGCAGCTTCTGTCGCCGAATGCACCTGCAATTTTTCATAGATTCGCTTGATATGAGAGCGGACAGTTTCCAGTGTTATTCCGCATTTTTCAGCTATCATTTTATAACTGTGGCCTGTAACAAGCAGATGCAATACCTCCTGCTCTCTGGGAGCAAGCTTGTCAAGCTCCTCATTTCGGGAAGGTGATTTTGGAAAGAGATCCAGTACTTTTCTTGCTATGGAAGAAGTCATTGGAGCCCCACCATCCAATACATCAAGGATCGCGTCATGTAGCTTTTCAGGTGGAGTCTTTTTAAGGAGATATCCTGAAGCCCCTGCACGAATGGCCTCAAACACTGAATCATTGTCTTCAAAAACTGTAAGCATGATGACGTGTACCCGGGCATATTTTTTTTTGATGATTTGAAGGCCCTGTAAACCATTGGTTCCGGCCATTTCAATATCCATGAGCACCACATCGGGGTGCAGGGTTTCCATGTCCAGCGATACATGGTTGCAATTTTCATAAGCACCTTTCAATTCATATCGGGGTGACGATTTGATCAGCTCAGCGATGCTATTGCGCAGAAAAATATTGTCTTCATAAATCACCACGCCTATTGACATACGGTTTCAATCTAAATATTTATTAAAAGTATTGCATGTTTAAAGTAGCTGCAATCCCATTTTCATGGGGTGACAGGTATGTTTAATGCTATTGTAGTGCCAGCCCCGGGTTTTGAGCTTATGTTGAGGTCCCCTCTTAGCATTTCTGCCCGTGCTTTCATATTTTTTAAACCATTTCCCTTCTGATCTGCCGAGGGATCAAATCCATGCCCGTCGTCTGAAATGAGTAAGGCCAGCAGGCGATTGACGTAGTGGAGCCTTATATCGACCTTATTCGCATTTGAATATTTAGCGAGGTTGTTGATGGCTTCCTTAAATATCAGGTAGAAATCTTTTCTCTTTTCGATGGGAAGTATGATTTGCTTACAGGCATCGTCCATCTCTATCGTAAACGGGATCTGGGCAGCTTCCAGCATTTCAGATGCATACTGTCTCATCCGTATGATGATCATTTCCATCTTATCATTTTTTGGATTGATGGACCACACGATATCATTCATGAGCTCTAGAGCCTGGCGGGAAGCAGATGATATCGTCTGAAAAAGATCAGATGATTTCTTTTCTGAATCATTGACTGCACCGGCCATGCTGCTCATCATGTTGATGCTGCTCAATGTAGACCCAATGTCATCATGTAGATCCCTTGATATCCTCATCCGGATATGTTGCAGCTTCAGAATTTGATTTATCCGGAAACGATACAATGCATACAACACCCCTGCAATGAACAGAACGCAGAGCAAATAAAACCACCAGGTCTTCCAGTAGGGTGGATCCACGATTAATACCACTTCTGTTCCGATTTCATTCCAGACACCGTCATTATTTGCGGCTTTGACCCGGAATGTATACGTGCCTCCATCCAAATTAGTAAAGGTGGCAGATTGTTTATTGCCACTATGAATCCAGTCCTCATTAAATCCTTCCAGCTTATAGGCATATTGATTCAGGATGGAATTTGTAAAATTCAATGCTGCGAAATCAAAGGTGATCATGTTTTCCTTGTAGGAAAGATG
>JBDSPM010000378.1:0-3168 GCA_039930325.1 Saprospiraceae bacterium | reverse complement strand
TTGATGACGGGGCCAGAGCTGTTGAAGTGGCTCACAAAATTCTGGAGCAAATCACACAATATGAAGCATAAGCTACACCTTCACCGTATAATACAATATTCTGTGTTGATACTTTTTACAGCAAGCTGTGATCTGATCAACCCGGCTGAACAAATTCCAACTAAAATCAAGCTGGCTAAATTTGATCTCCAAACGCAGCCCGAACAGGGTTCAGATCAAAATAAGATAACTGATATTTGGGTATATGCCGGATCAAGTTTCCTGGGTGTGTTTGCACCACCGGTTCAAATACCATTTCTGGCAGAACAGGAACAAACTCATTTTATATTTCATCCGGGTATCAGGAACAATGGGATAGCGAATGACGCTATAATTTATCCTTTGTACACTTCCTATGAAGTTACTTTACCTACTTTGCCGGGGACGCTTGTTGAAGTAAATCCTGTCACACACTATAAGCCGAATGTGGTGGTCAGTTTAAATGCAGACTTCGAAACAGGAAATGAATTTGTTGACAATATTGATTCTATACCCGGAACCTTTGTCGCTCGCTCACCGAATGACCCTTTTGAAGGAGACTATTCAGGTGAAATAGTATTAACAGCAACCTCAAATTATATTGTTGTTGGAAACGCACTGGCCATAACAGGATTGCCCACGGATGGGCGAGATACCTATCTGGAATTTCAATATAAAAGTGAAATGGATTTTAGCATTGGCCTGTTAGGGATTTCACTTGACGGCTTGCGTTCGTATAAGTTTTTTTACCTTGTTAAGCCCACTGAAAATTGGAATATGCTTTATATAGAGCTTACAGATCTGCTGAAAGTATCTGATTTTCCTGCATATGAAATTGTATTCAGATCTGTATATCCTTCTGATGCAACAAAGGCTGAGCTAAAGATCCGACTGGACAATATCAAAGTGGTGCATATATAACCTGATGAAGCGACTGAGGCGATTCCATATGTTTTTGTATGCATGTGCAGATCTGCTGTCGGCTACGATGGCCTGGGCTTTATTTTATTATTTCAGGGCATTAAGCGAGGGTAAAACTTTTGATCACGGGGTCATTGATGATCACAATTTCTGGTATGGCCTTGTGATTGTCCCGCTTGCATGGATCATATTCTACTGGATATTCGATCGTTACCAGGACATCTACCGGTTGTCCCGTCTCACCACATTGATCAGGACCTTTTTCCTTTCCCTCGCAGGGGTTATAATTATTTTTTTTACGTTGCTTCTTGACGATACCGTTCAAAATATTACTACCTATTTCCAATCTTTTTTACGACTCTTCATTCTTCACTTTACCATTACGGCGTTTGTCAGGATGATTATTCTGACGATTGCAAGCCGGAAGCTCAAGGCGGGTCACATCACGTATTCCACTATTATCATCGGTGGCAATCTAAAGGCGTATGATCTTTATGAAGATATACGGACACGGAAAAAAAGCCTTGGAAACCGGCTGATTGGTTTTATTGAAAGCGAAACTAATGGACAGCAGGCTTTGAGCGGCCATCTGTCAAGCCTGGGGACATTGGATCAGTTAGCTGAACTCATCCAAAAGTATGAAGTAGAGGAGGCCCTGATAGCGATTGAGACTTCTGAACACAATAAGCTAAAAGGAATACTTGATATCCTCTTTGACTTCAATGAAGAAGTTCTCGTCAAGATCATACCAGACATGTATGATATCTTATTGGGAACTGTAAAGATGGATTACCTGTATGGCGCGGTCCTCATTGAGATCAGGCAAGGATTGATGCTTAACTGGGAAAAACTGGTAAAACGAATTCTGGATATCACGATCAGCATACTAGGGCTCATTATTTTATTCCCGGTATTTCTTTATCTCGCTATCCGGGTGAGTGTATCTTCCCGCGGATCTATATTCTATAGCCAGGAAAGGGTAGGATTGAATGGAAAGCCATTTAACATTTTTAAGTTTCGTTCTATGTATCCCGGGGCGGAAGGAGATACACCTCAATTGTCATTTGATGGTGACGAAAGATGTACTCCATGGGGAGGAGTTATGCGAAAATGGAGGCTTGATGAATTACCTCAGCTCTGGAATGTGCTCATCGGTGAGATGTCATTAGTGGGGCCAAGGCCTGAACGAAAATATTTTATTGATTTGATCATGAAGCAGGCACCTCATTATAAACATCTCCTTAAAGTGAGACCAGGCATCACCTCCTGGGGCCAGGTGAAATACGGCTATGCAAGCAACATCGAACAAATGCTGCAGCGATTGAAATTTGATATCCTTTATATAGAAAACATGTCGATCACGCTCGACATCAAGATCCTGTTTTATACGATACTCATCGTATTGCAGGGAAAAGGAAAATGAGGGCGAAATAACATCTCACCCTCTTATTTCTTTTAAAGCTGTTTTACTAAAAAAACAGACGGATAGGGTTATATCCTTTTGCGTCTTGGTTTGTCATCGAAGTCATCATCATAACGCTTCTTCGGACGGTCGTCCTGGAAGCGATTATTTGATTTCGGTTTGTCATCCCCCCAGCGATCAGATCTGGGAGCGCTTGGGCGCCTGTCTCCGCCTCCTGGATTGAACGGAGGTCTTGGACCGGATCTTGGCGGACCACTTCTTCCGCGGTCATTGCTGCGAGGGGCGGGATCAGACTCTTTCACCAGGACTTCCTTACCTTCCATTTCAACCCCGTTGAGGTTTTCAATGGCAGCGCGGGCGCCGTCTTCAGAATCCATCTCGACGAAACCATAGCATTTTGACATGCCCGTGTCCCGATCAGTAATAACCTTGGCATCTAATACACCACCATAGGTTTCAAACATTGCCTTAAGACGTTCTGAGGTAACGTTCTGGGGCAGTTTAGCGACAAAAAGTTTCATTTATAAAAAAAGTTAAAGTTTTATGTGTTAAGTGAAGTACGAACAGGCAATGTGTTAAAAGAGTTTTCCTAAAAAACTATTGTCGCTGTACGAAGATCCTCCAGCGCCAAAGGTAAACTAATTATCATTATACACGGGGAAGAATGAGGGAAGTTTTTCACCCTGATTTATGATGGGTGTTGAATAGAAAGGTTGAAGAGAAGGCTCAGGCGAAGGCTGAGGAGAAGGTTAAGGCTAAGGCACAAATTGCGAACTTTTAGAGGCCGGTTGAGGAGGGTGGGGGGT
>JBDSPM010000377.1:0-3913 GCA_039930325.1 Saprospiraceae bacterium | reverse complement strand
AGATTTTCGCTCCAGCCAATAAGCTATTTCACCGCCTCCACCTATGTAAGCCAGGTTTGGAAGAATAAATTCTTCATAGATCGGCCGCAATATTACATTCGGACTAAATCGATCAGGGTGAGAATGTAGTTCATTCACTATTTCGTCAAGAGATTGGAGTGTCTTACTTTCTACTTTGACAATACCCTTCTCAGTAGGTTCTATCCGCTCACGAATCGTATCCGTCATATAAAATAGATTGATCGGACGACAGAAAGCCTGCGGTTTAAATCCAGCTTTTTCTAAGGATGCCTGCGTTTCAGATACTGGCTTGAATGAAAATTGCTCAGTGATTTCTTTCTCCATCACAGGTATGAATGCTCTTTTCAAATCAATGTCATCCATGTCAAGAATGACGAGTCCGTGTTGACCAAATATATGATGCAATAGCAGGCGATGAAACTGGCTGTAATTGCCTGCTTTTTGAAGACATGATGAAAGCAGCTCTTTTATCTCGTTTAAATGAGGGGCATTTGAAAATAAGTTGTAGATGATTTCCGCCAGTTTATCCAGGCCTTCTGTAGAAAGCCGCCCGGATGGACCTTTCGATGTTCTTTCCCATTCAATCTTTTTCCCGAACAAATGCAGATGATTCACCTCTGCCCAATCATGATCCTCTGAATTCACCACAAAAACCGGGATAATCTTGAAGTCCGTATTGCCTGCCATAAGGTCATTTGCCAAATGTATAATTGAAGCAATTTTATAAATATGAAAAAGCGGACCCGTCAGTAAAGCAGGCTGGTGAGCAGTAGTGATGGTAAATGTATTTTGATTCAAAAACACTTCCTCGTTTACAGGCAAACTGATCTCAAGCTCAGCATACTGTTTTTTTATAACCCTGGTGAGTAAGATCCGATCAGTCTGAAATTCTTTTCGTGCTTTACTGATTTCAGGAAAAGATGATTTTACTGGATCGTATTTATAAAATTCGCGTAATGCATCATCATGTTTGATGTAAGAAAGATCAGTATGACTCCAGTATTTTAATTGGGAGTGGTCTATGAGGGATAAATCCATTTTATAGTCTAATTCTGGTAGCATATCCAAGCCAAAACATGTGTTGTCCGGGATGGTTTAAGGCGGAAAGGTATCAAATCAATTCTTCCCATGCACTTCTGCGTATTCTGATTCCATTTTTTATCTTGGAGCCCTCTAAATCGAAAGACAATGAATTTTTCTAAACGCAAAGCTGGATGGATTTTTACTGTATGTCTCTGTTCCATTTTGTTATTTTCGAATACAGACGTTTCAGCTCAAAAACCAAAACATCCAAAAACTCCGGTCGGTAAATCTGACTCTGATTCAATTAAGGTCGCAAGAACCGCCTTTGATACGGTCGAATTGAGTGGTTTGAAATTCAGAAGTCTGGGTCCCGCCATCACCTCAGGTAGAATTGCTGATTTCGCAGTTGACCCTAACAACCCTAAACGGTATTTCGTTGCCTCTGCTTCAGGCGGTGTATGGCGTACATTGAATGCAGGCTCAACCTACGAACCTGTTTTTGATGGTCAAGGCTCTTTTTCGATAGGCTGTGTTTCTATAGATCCTCAGAATACCAGTACGGTTTGGGTAGGAACCGGTGAGAATAACAATCAACGATCCGTTGCCTATGGTGATGGTGTATATAAATCCATTGATGGCGGATCCACATGGACGAACATGGGTTTAAAAAATAGTGAGCATATAGGCAAAATTCTCATCCATCCTGATCATCCCAACACCATATTGGTTGCCGCCATTGGACCCTTGTGGGCTCCTGGTGGTGACCGGGGACTTTTTAAATCCAATGATGGGGGCAAGACCTGGAAAAATGTGCTTTCCGTTGATCAAAATACAGGTGTAAATGATGTGGTGATGGATTTAAAAAATCATGATGTCCTTTACGCGTCTGCATTTCAGCGAAGGAGACATGTCTTCACATATATCGGAGGTGGGCCGCAATCCAATATTTATAAATCTACGGATGGGGGCGATACCTGGACAAAGTCAGGTCAGGGGTTACCTGCTGTTGATTTAGGTCGGATCGGGTTTGCCATTTCTCCTGCAAAGCCTGACAACATTTATGCTATTGTTGAAGCAGCCAATGGAAAAGGCGGCACATTCAGAAGCAATAATGAAGGTAATTCATGGGAAAAAATGGGTGATTATTTCGCCGCCGGAAATTATTATGATGAAATCGTTGCAGATCCAAATATTCCTGATAAGCTATTTTCCATGGACACGTACATCCATGTCTCAAGTGATGGCGGAAAGACATGGAAAAATCTGGGGGAAGATTCTAAGCACGTGGATAATCATTGCATGTGGATTGAGCCTGGGGATAGTGATCATTTACTGGTTGGGTGTGATGGCGGCGTTTATGAATCGTTTGATGGGGCAAAAACATGGTTATTTAAAGAGAATCTTCCCGTTGTACAATTCTATAAAGTTGGTGTGGACAATGCTTTGCCATTTTATAATATTTATGGTGGCACCCAGGATAATTTCAGTCTGGGTGGTCCGTCAAGAAGTGTATCTGGCAATGGTATAAGCAATAATGAATGGTTTATAACCCATGGCGGCGATGGATTCGAATCGCAGGTAGATCCGGACAATCCCAATATCGTCTATGCAGAAAGCCAATATGGTGTTTTAGTCAGGTATGATAAGCAGACGGGTGAGGAAACAGGCATTCAGCCACATGAACGAAAAAGTGAAGGCACCTATCGATGGAATTGGGATTCGCCCCTCGTGCTCAGCTCGCATGTACCTGGAAGAATTTATTTCGCTGCCAATAAAGTTTTTGCAAGTGATGACCGAGGAAATAACTGGCAGGTGATCAGCGATGATCTTACGCGTCAGATAGATCGAAACAAGTTAAAAGTGATGGGCCGGATCTGGAGTGTTGATGCAGTAGCTAAAAACCAATCGACCTCTCCTTACGGAAATATTGTAGCACTGACTGAATCTCCGGTCAATGATGAGCTTCTCTTCGCAGGGACGGATGACGGGCTTATTCAAATCACAAGTGATAGGGGAAAAACATGGCGTAAAATAGATCACATCAAAGGTGCTCCGGACACCTCTTTCATTAACATGATTGTTGCATCTTCCCACGATCAGAATGTGGTATATGCATGTTTCAATCATCATAAGTACGGAGATTTTAAACCGTATATTTTCAAAAGTACGGATAGGGGAGTGACATGGACATCCATTTCTTCCAATCTGCCTGCACGGGGTACAGTGTATTGCCTGGCTGAAGATAAAGTCGATCCGAATTTATTATTCGCAGGAACTGAATTTGGTGTTTATTATTCCAATAGTGCAGGTAAAAGATGGAAAAAATTAGCATCAGGTATCCCCACGATTTCCATAAAAGATATGGCCATACAGACCAGGGAAAACGACCTGGTTCTTGCAACGTTTGGTCGCGGATTTTATGTGCTTGATGATTATTCGCCATTACGGAGTATGGGTGAAGGAGATTTGAAAAAAGATGGTTTTGTTTGGCCGGTGCGGGATGCATATGTTTTTGAAAATAGTTATCAATTTGGTTTGCCGGGGAAGGCATTTCAGGGAAGTAATTTTTATAGAGGGGATAATCTGGATGCAAAGGCACTCATTACCTTTTATATCCGCGACAAAGCGGTCTCTGCTAAAGATCAACGTGTAAAAAATGATGCTAAAGCGGAAAAAGCAAATAAGGATAACCCGTATCCCACCTACGATCAATTATCTAAAGAACGCGATGAAGAAAAAGCCAGGGTTTATCTCACGTTTAAAAATGAGAAGGGAGATATAGTTCGCAAACTTTCAACAGCAGCTGACCAGCAAGGAATTTTACGTGTTGGATGGGATCTCAGATCTCCTTCCAAAGATCCGGTACAAT
>JBDSPM010000376.1:0-9407 GCA_039930325.1 Saprospiraceae bacterium | reverse complement strand
ACAGAAAAGATTGCTATCGTTATCGGAATGTTTTCATTTGGATTTATCGAGCACATCACGGGGAATATGCGCAATTCGATTTTTGCGCTGACAGGGTTTTTTATCCTTGGTTTTATTTTCCTTCTCGTGACAAATCGAAAAGGCAAACTTGAAATTGCCTGATGGTCCCTTATCTTACAAGTGTTACGTCTCCAGCCAAAAGTATCTGTTTTCCTTTTTTATTCACAGCAGATAACCGGTATACATACACGCCAGGCAATAATTTCTTTCCTGAAAATGTTCCGTCCCATCCGGCATTCACCTGATTTGGCACAAAATTCGAAAGTGAATAAACCTGGTCGCCCCACCGGCTAAAGATCTCGAAGTATTCAATCATCGTGACAGAAGGATCAGCCAGCGGTGACAACAAATCATTGATACCATCTCCATTCGGAGAAAAAATAGTAGGAATATAAATACTGCTATGCAGCAGTACCCTTATTTTAATGTCATCACTATACAGACAGCCTTTACTGTCCAGTGCAAAGAGCATAAATTCCTGGTCCACTTCCGGCTTTACCCAGTTGTCTAAGATGTGCGGATCAATGAGGCCCAAGTCGCCGGTCCAGTAAAATGAAACCGGAACGAAGCTGATGATCGGATTGATGGCGACACTATCACCAAGAAGTATTGTCTTATCCGGGCCAAGATCTAAGGTCTCCGAACTCGCGGATGCAACTACCAGGTTAAAAGTGACAGAACAACTGAATCCATCGAGAAGATCAATTTTGTAATTACCTGCTTTCAACCCCGTGATAGAATCAGGAAAGGAAACGATGGGCTGCATGCTGCCGCCATTGATTGAAATAAAAAACGGCCCATTTCCTCCCATGATAGAATTTAATATGATCTGTCCATCCAGATCATCGGGGCAGGTGATATTCACCACACTGGCATCCGGCATCATTTCCGAATAAATAGTTACATCTATTTGCTTTTCCTGCCTGCAACCAAGTTCATCTAAACTCACAAAGTGGTAGGAGCCTGCTGTATTCACGATGAGTGAGGTTTGATACAATGTATCATTTGTTGTGATCCAGTATGACACAACATTTCCTTTGCCTCCGGAAACAATAGCATCAAATGTTATTTTGTCGTTCGGACATAGCGAAACATTATCCGGTAAATTTGAAACACTAAGGGTGCATGCGCAATCCGGCGCAGGTATCATCAGGTTGCCTGTGCAAAGTCCATTCGCTGAGGATATCTGTAGATTGGTCAGGAGCGTAAGACCATCGATCAGAAATTGATTATTGCCGATCGATGTCAGGTTGCCTTGTGTAGTGGTGAGCGTTCCTGCATTTGAACTAATGATGACTTCCCAGCTTTGCAGATCAGAAGCACATTTCACAGATATCGTCTGCAAAACAGGAGTTGTAAGCACTTCTAAATTAATTTCTGCAAAATCATCACAGCCAGCTACCGGATTTTTTAAAGTAAAACGAAGACGGTAAATGCCTGCATCGGAATTGTTAGTGATAAATTTTGTCCCGTTGATCACAGCAGGTTTGAACCCGGGAGGTGTTCCTACGATGCTCCAGGTTCCCTGTTCACTGGTGATAAGGAAATTATTTAATTCCTGAATTCCTGATCCGCTGCAGATGCCTTGTGATGGTGCGGACAATGCAACGCTTGGACATGCGCAATTCCGGATGATTAAATTGACACCTGCAGTATCATTTTTGCAGGGAGGTACTGCATTCGATGTCGTATAAAATATTGTATAATTTCCTGCAGCAAGCGTGGAAGGATTAAAAATGCTCGAACCTGTAATCGGGGCATTTACTGTATCAGGAAAAAACCACTTGCCATTCTTATTTCCAAAACTGATGAGATTGTCGAAATCCACCTGGACGTCAGCTGTATCGCAATAAACCTGCGATCCTGCATTGATAATAAAATAGGCTGATCCATCAATCGTGATTGTGATCGTTTCGCTGGCCGGTGGACAAAAACCGGTTTGATCAGTTGCAGTCAATGTGAAGCTCACTGAACCTGCAGTAATGTCTGCTAAGGTTGGTGTATAACTTGTATTTAGAGCGTTGGAATTAGCTATAGAGCCGGTTCCATTTTCCTGCCAGAGGAAATTGACATTGTCCCCGCCACCGCTTCCAAAAAGCATGATAGCATCCGGTGCGCAAACTGCTGCATTGCTTCCTGCATCTGCAAAAGGAACTTCATGCAGCTGTAATTGGAAGGATGCCGTATCCACACAATTAGACAATATCACCGATCGAATAAATCGCAATACATAAAGACCTCCATCGGCATTCTGGCCTAGGAATGTACTTCCACTTAATGTTGCCGGATTCGATCCTGAAGGTGTACTGACCAGTTGCCACATTCCGGTGACCCCAAGACCTTCAAATGCGGAGAGGTCTACAAGTCCCTGATCGGAACAAATCTCCAGACTATTATTTTGTAACAGAGCCGGGCAACTACAATTGGGAGAAATTTGATTGATAGTATTAACACAACCGGTAGCAGTATTCTGAAGATCAAACTGGATGTTTGTATCAAACGGAATATTGCTCAACAGAAAACTATCCGTACCTGAGATGTTTGTCAGAGTCCCTGTACTTGTTAAAACGATATCTGCATTTGATGTAAAGGATACCTCATACGTCAGCGAAGCATCTATGCAGTTGATATTATAAATCAGCACCGTGGGCAATGGATCGACTGTAGCCTGAATAGTATCTGAGCTGGGACAATTACCGGCAGTGCTTGTAAAAAGATAATACCATGCATCTCCGTTTTGAGGTTGTATGATCCCGGTTACCGGAAGCTGCGTCGTCAGATCAAACCACTGACCTGAACCCCCAACACCATTTAGAACCAAGGGAATAAGGGTATTCAAATTAATTGTGCCTGGCTCACACAGCACTGGATCCGCTAGTTGCTGAAGACTTGCTACAGGATACACTTCAAAAGGAACTGCAGTCCTGATGCTATAGCAATTACTTAACGGATCTGCTGCTTCAGCATAATAAATAGCACTAAGTGCACTCGCTGGTTGATAGGTAAGACTGTTTTGTAATAAAGGCACGCCTCCACTAGGCACGTTATACCAATTTGAAACCATACCCGGATCAATCGTGACCGTCAAAACCGGAATGGGATTGCCTTCACATATAGAATATGAAGATTGTGCAACAGGAGGATTGATCACCGCGCAATTGCAATTCGGAGCAACGATAAGAAACGTGTCTTTGCAAAGTCCGGAAGGATTGAGAACTTCAATCGTGACATTTACATTCTCCGGTATATTCCTGATGGAGTCCTGCCCGGTTGCATTATTCACTACAGAACCTGCACTCGCATGAATGGAATCCGCAGAACTTGTAAATACTATGGAGTAGGTATGAATTAATAAATTACATGGAGTACCCTGTAGTGTAAAATCCGGAATGTCCTGTACATCAATGATAATAGGAATCGTGTCAAAACACATTCCTGCAGTAGCCAGCACATAGACGGTCGTGGTATCAACTGGAATAAAGCTCAATGGATTTAGCTTATTTGTAGTGTCAGGAGGCAGAGCAGAATGGAAGGTATATGTAGCCATGCTGTTGCCCAGATCATTTAATGGGATGGATTGCAACACGACTATATCCCCTTTACAGATTTGTAAAGGAAGCACGGTATCCAGTTTTGGCTGGGGTAAAATAGTCAGCGGAATTTGAATCGAATGTGAACAATAGTCGTCTGATACAACAGCCCAGAGCTGAACTACATTCAAAAGATTAGCACCACTTGGACTATTTAGAATATCTCCTCCAAGAAGAGGATCACCGTCCGACCATTCTACATCATAAATCGTGCTCACATCCAGGTCGTACTCTGTCAGATCGATATTATTTGCAATGCCCTTGCAGAAACTAAGATGCGGAGCAGATAAAGGAGGAAGAGGATGAACAGTTAAAAAATGTTCTGCATTATCCAATAGAGCAGTACAGCCATACATGTCTAATATGTTCAATAGCGTTATGACCACATCATGCCCTGTAAGTCCGGCAGGCAATACAAGAGAATGCGAAGCCGGATCATAGGTTGCTGCAGGAATACTGTCAATACAAACAGTAATCTCTGTATTCAGGTCGACGGGCACACCCGTGAAAGTCCATGTTGGAAAGCCTGTAGCTGTCACAGAAAAATCCATCGTATAGGGCTCAAATCCACCAGTGATGTCAACGAAAATAGTTGCCGGATCATCAGGACAGCTGTTAGGACATATATCTTCATAACCTGAAATCGTGGCAGCCATCTCATGATCACATGGATCAGAACAAAATCCCGGTGCAGGAAGAGGGAATTTAAATGTGCAGGCATACCCATTTAAATCCTGAACAACCAGGGCAAGATTGTTAGTAGTAGCTGTTCCGGGGTCAAGTGTAAACGTCGTTGGGACACCAGCAAGTCCGGTCCCGGGGGTAATGGATCCTGTAGGTACACCTAAATAAGTAGGCCATACCCAGTAGTCAGGACCAAATCCTGGTGCCATGACATTAATGGTCACAGTTAACCGGTCATCGGTGATGTCATAAGGCGTTCCATTCTGATCGCAACCTATTTCGTATGTTGTTGCTGCCGGATCGATCCAGTACACTGTGACGGATGCTGTATCAGAGGGACATCCCGGATGCTTAAATACATAATAGTACGTGCCAGGACCCCAGAAAGAAGAATAATAGATCCCATTGATCGGATCCAATGGAGGGGTCCATGTCCCGCCAGGATCATGTGGGCCGAGGAAATTGCCAAGAACAACCAATCCGTACTGTGGGCAAATAAAAAGTGTATGATGCGTTCCCGGATTGTTGTGAGGCACATTGATAATGGCGGTATTTGTAAACGGCCCGGGGAGAGGACATCCATTAACCTCAGTGACAGTTGTAATCGTATAGGTGGTGGTGTCACCAACCGTAAGGTTAATGATGTAAAAATCCTGTATCCCGAAGAGGTCAAATGAGTTCGTACCATCCGTGTAGGTTACATCAAATGTTCCAGGCGGAAGACGTATGATGATAGACGTTTGAAATGGCGCGCAGCCATCGCAATCGAGGCAGTCAATTCCTATGTTCATATTCCCAATCGGGATCGTATATCCTGTGGCATAATCAGGCGGCCACAGGTTATAAGCAATACAATCCGCAAAAAATTTCCAATTAGCAGGATCCTGGACACGATGCCACCAATCCAGTTGGTTGCCAATAGTCAGCGGATCAGTGTATTTATAAAAATCTGCTCCACTTGATTGCATGTAATAGCAGGGAGTAAGCGCAGGATACAAATTAGACTGATGTGTAGTGCCATCGGCAGCCCAGGTGCTGAGGGTGCTGAATCCATAAATGACCACGCCATCATAAATAGCCATATCCATTCCGCCTCCCTGGTTGTTCCAGGTCCCGCCTTGGAGGAAATAGAACTGGTCACCACCCGGCTCAAGGTTAAATGGCCCTCCAGGCACATTTAGATTTTGAATCATCCACCCATTATCGGGGCTAACGAAAGAGTAATTCCATACCGCACCTACCAAAGTGGCCCGAAATGTGATGACCGTTCCTCTTGGTATTGTTCCTCCTTGCCTGGTAAATTTCAAGGTGCCTTCGCTGTCACCCCAGAATGTTGGGTTGTTTACTTCCCAGCCATTGTCCGTCAAAATGATGACAGTGAAAGCAGTGATATCCTTAAAACAAACAAAGCTGATCTCATCTGATTCAGGCTTTCCGCACGTTGCACGATCAGTCACCACACCCAATACGACGATATCACCCGGACCAAGGACAGTCTGAGCTTTTACTGCAGGACTTAAGATGATTGAAAGACATAAAATGAGCCAGGGGTAAATTTTGGGCATAGGAATATTTAGGTGGGCACTTACATAAGAACTTTAAAAATAAACAAGAATTAGCGAAACACACCTTCAGGAGAAAATAAAAGGCCCGAGCTGAACATAAGCATACAAAAACTCCTGCAGTCTTACACTCTTTAAATAGATGGTATAGACGATGGAAATAGTGCCATGGGTTGGGGTTGGGTCATAATTTAACAAAGAAAAGACCCATTTATTTAATATCAAACTCAATAAGGCTATTTCTTATTTATTTTCGTGAGCATCAGTGAATCCTTCCTGCTTTCAGCTTTTCTTTGTTTTGTGGCTTTATTGAACGGGTCCCAGCTCACCTTTAACTTGCCATCCTCACCGGTTTTTGCCCTTAACCGGACATTCACTCCTGCACGTCCTGTATTATCCAAATCGGCATTTTCTGTCTTGGACAAATTGCTCAGAGGCACCTGGATGCTCATATCTGTTCCTTTCTTGGTATCATAGACACCTTCGACGAATAAAATGACCACATTTGACCGTATCTCCATCTTGTGGATGGTGATGGCTGATCCATGTATGGCCAGCTGATTTTTTAATTCGCCAAAAAGGATATGTGAAAAATCACGATTCTTCAAAGCGGTAGCTGCAATTTTCATGGCGGGTTCGAAATTGATCAGCTCACCTTCTTTTATGCTGAAATCAACATTGCCTTTCATGGTATTTTCGGAAACCTCTGCTTTGTCTGTCAGCACACCTGTGAACTTAATATTAGCCGACATCAGACCTTTAATATTTTGATGTGTGATCGCATCCTGGCCAAAATTGTCAAATGCAAAGAACAAGCCAGGTATGTCAACATTTTCAATATTGGATTGTAAATCGAGAAAATTGGCATGATTACCATTGGTCAATGATCCTTGCATATTCAATAGCCCGCCGGCATGACGTAAGCTGACATTTTTCATTAGAATTTTATTGCCGATCAGGTGAACCGATGCTGCAACATTCTCAGCGACGAATTTTTTATAGGTCAGTTTCCCTGCTTTTACGTTCAGCTTCGCTATTCCATCACTTAACATGCGATCTAAATTTTCAGTAGCGGTGATCAGCTTGTTGCGGGCCGCCGGTTTTGGTTTAGAGACACTTGCCCGTTCACTGACGTACGAAATAAAATCACTCAGATTAAGCTCGGGGGTAGAGATGTTCCAGTTCATGACCAGCTGCTCCGGATTTTTATTAAGCAATGCAAGCAGGTTGATGATGTCGCCATCCATAGTCAGATTCGTATTGCCGGCGGTAGCTACAAAATTACTGATGATCAAATCTTCATCCTTAAACACAATGACGCCGCTGCAATTTTTAAATAATAAATTCCGAGGCATGTAATTAACTTCTGCATCACTTAACGTAAAGGTCCCATTGACTAGAGAGTTCAACGAATCATTTGCCATCAGAGGCCCGTTAAAATTTATATCCAGTGAACCTAATCCATGGAGAAATCTAATAGAGCTGCTTTCAGCAAGGCCATTCAGATCTTCCAGATCAATGATCGACTTCAGGTCACTAATCAAATAGGGCGCTTTTAGATTGCTGACCTCCGCATGATTAGATGTGAAAGCAAGATTTTGCCAGGTTTCTGATACATTATCAAAAATGAATTTTGAATTTTCATCACCCGGGAGGTTCAAAGGATCCATTTGGTTTGTAAAATTGCCGGTAAAAGAACAATGGGTTAATTTTCCAGCAGGTGTATCTAATTCTCCATCACTGATATTGAAATGCGTGACAATTTGAGGCACTACTTTAGGCGCCATCAACCCTGAAATCTTTGCATCCGCATCAAATGGTTTAAGAATATCATATGGCTTGAATTTTGTCTGAAGTGATTGGGTCAGTACACCAACAGCTTTTTGATATGGAATCTTTTTGGTTTGAAAGTTAAATTCATATGACATCACTGGATTAAAAAAATAAATATCTCCGCTTAGCAGGAAGGGTTGTTGATCTATTTTTAATTTTACTTCATTCAGTTCTATTTTCCTTCCCGGTTCGTACACAACATAAAAATTGCCTTCAAGGCCCTTTTCAGTGAGAAAGCTTCCCCTATTCATGTTGAATCCTACACCATGAACCAGGGCTTTCACATTGACCTTAAAGGTGTAAGAGCTGTCTCTATGATTCAGGTGAGACGTTAAATGATGAAAATCAATATCATGGAAGGAATTCTGATAATCATTCTGCACAGTTATGCGCGTCCTTTCAAATCTGAAATCCGGAATGTCATGTTGGCCCTTCTTGAACCCAACATCGTCTGCACGGCTCAGATTGCAGTATCCGCATTCATCTGTATATAAATAAATGGATCCATCCTGCACGATCACTTGTGTAATTTCAGGTTTGCCTTTGAAAAGGCTCATGAATCCAAACCGTATATAAATTCTTTCAGCATGCAGGAATTCATGATGATGCACATTCCATAAGGAATCCCGGATGATTACATCTGCAAGTTCTGCAGAAATATTCGGGAAGGTTTTGAAAAAATTGATCTGGAGGTCGCCTATCTCAACATTCCCTTTCACCTGCTTGTTGATCTGGGCTCTTGCCATGGCATTGATAGAGTCCTTGTTGACTCTGACCACGAAATATGCGATGATGCAAGCGATGATGAATAGAAGTAGAATTCCACCAGCCATGCGCAAACCACGTCGAATTGTTTTTTTCAATACAATGAAAATTTGGTTTAAATAAATGAATCAGGTGTGCGGGAAGGAATCGATTATGATTAGTAACGATATATACCTAACGTGCAGGTAAATTGATTGTTCATCCTGGGAATGATTTCGCTTTCCTTCAATGAAGAGAAAGGAGGAATATTAAGCCGGTGGGGGCAAGCCCCACCTGTACGGAATTCTGATTGCCAGACAATAAACAATCTGCGCACTCGCAGGGCTTGCCCCTGCGAATCAAAAGCTTGCCCCTGCGAGTATTCAATACTGATTGATTTCTACCCCAGCGGGGCAAGCCCCACTTGTACGGAATTCTGATTGCCAGACAATAAACAATCTGCGCACACGCAGGACTTGCCCCTGCGAGTCAAAAGCTTGCCCCTGCGCGTCTTCAATACTGATTGATTTCTACTACGGTGGGGGCAAGCCCCACCTGTACGGAATTCTGATTGCCAGACAATAAATAATCTATGTACTTGCAGGGCTTGCCCCTGCAAGTCAAAAATTATCTTTCATATTATTATCTTAACTAATGGATATCTCTCATCTACGTATTCATTGGACCCTGACTAATTACTGCAAGGCTTTAAACCTGACCGTTAAAACGCTGTCAATACAACATTATATTAACATAAGCGAAAGGTCTTTATAGACGGCATTGCTACTTTTGCCGTACATTTGAGTATCTAAATATCCTGACAATGAATACTTTTTTATTTCTAAGCATGCCCGGAGGTTCGGAGTGGTTTATCATCTTAGCCGTGGTTTTATTGTTGTTCGGAGGCAAGAAAATTCCGGAGCTTATGCGTGGC
>JBDSPM010000375.1:0-22886 GCA_039930325.1 Saprospiraceae bacterium | reverse complement strand
GTAAATGTGGAAATAATGTTTTCGATAGCAGAGCTTTCCCGTGCTTCCTGAAGGCCAAGTGTGTCTATCAATATTTCCTGGTTAGGGATCCGGGCAGCCAATCCCTTCAATTCAGCAAGATACCTATGAGCGTGCGCCACCTTTTTTAATACCGCTTTCGTTTCTATATCTGGCGGCGGAAGAAATGGAATATGACTCATTTAGTATAGAAATTGGGCTATGTTTCTCAAACACAACCCAAAATTAACGTATTTTGGGTTATATCAGCCCTAAATGATACGAAATGATACTTAAAACTGGGCATTTGATACGATTTCTCTCCGTCAGAGGCAGGAGACTATCATCGCCGCTAATTCCGCTAATTAACGCTAAGTGTATTTACCAGAAAAACGCTGATCCTATTTTGCATTATCATCTCAAATGTTGAGCGGAGCCGAAACATTATTTGAAAAACCAAAACGGTCGTTGAGCGGTAGTCGAAACGAACGTGTCGAAGGTGCTCATTGCTCGCAACCAAAAGAAATCAGGTGACACAAGTATCATAATGAGAATTGCATGAAGCACGAAATATTTTCAAAAAACGGATCATGTGGCAGGACTTTTGATTTACTAAAACTAAGATTATTTGCTCAAAGCGAATTACGTCAGACAAGATTCAGAAGGACGTAACTTTAAGCACCCGATATCTTTCATACAATGGAAAAATATAAATCTCTCTATCTCTGGATGCTTCTTCCCATGCTGTTCATGCAGCTGGGGATTTTCAGAGATTACTGGGGTGACTTCTCGCAGAATGCCTGGTCTGTGCATGTGCACTATTGGACGGGTACGATATGGTATGTATATCTCATCGTGCAGCCTTACCTGGCAACACATGGCCGACTTGCATCACACAGGACGAATGGAATGGTTGGAATTTTCTTTGCAGGTGGCGTGTGTCTGACAGCTCTAAGTATGTTGCACCGCGACATCACAACCACAGAACTGTCTGAAGCCAGCCCTGAGAATTTCGGACCCTTTCAACCGTGGTTCTTCTTTGGCGTGGCAGCGGTAGAGATTGTGATGATGACGGCGTTTGGCTTTGCAGTGATCCAGGCGATCCGGTACCGGAAGCAACTTGAGGATCATGCCTGGTGGCTGATCAGCACAGCGTTTCTCATCATGATGCCTGCATTGGGGCGCGGTATCCAGAATGTATATATAGGAATGCATATCAAAGAGATGCCGGATGTGGATATTATGTTTCCGATTTATCTCAGCCTTGGTATTATCCTTCTTCTTTTAATGTTGGCCGCGTGGAAATACCAGAAGCTAAATCACCCTGCCACCTGGCTGGCCGTGTGTGTGAATGTGTTTTGTTTTTTGCTTGAGCCGTTGGGAAGATCGGAGGCGATGCAGGAGTTTTTAAAAGCATTGCTAAAAGGGTAAGACTCGTGGCTACGAGAGAGCTTTTTTTGTCACCTTTTTCATTGCCAAAAAAGTAACCATGGTTCGACTTGCGGCCCTTCAACCTTGTGCTACAGTTCACCAACCAACTTTGTCGCGATAAAAACTCACTTTCGCTTTCGGGTATTTGTTTGGCGTGGTTGTATTTGTCCAGGACTTATTTGCTTTTCATGGCTCGACATTTTCCTCTTACGGACGGAAAAAGCCGGAAGTACATGTGTCAATTCCATCCACTCGAATGAGGAAATTTATGTCAATTATGCAGCTGAACTAAATTTTAGTTACATTTGTTGAAACCATACTTTTGCCTTTGGGAAAACTGGAAAAACTCATTCAGCGTCTGAAAGATGGAACAGGGGCAATCATGTATCATGAATTGAAATACCTGCTGGCTCAATTTGGATATGCGGAGCTTAAGGCTGGCAACACAAGCGGATCACGGGTAGCATTTTGGAATAAAGAAAAACAAGACATCATCAGGCTGCATAAACCACATCCTGGCAATGAGTTGAAGGACTATCAGCGAAAACTGATTAAGTCCCATCTTCAAAATAACAAATGGTTATGACAGACAGAATGGAATACGATGGATTTATTGGATCCGTACACTACTCTTCGAAAGATGAAACGTTTTTCGGTAAGCTAGAAGGTGTCAATGATCTCATCGCGTTTGAAGGCACCACCGTGAATGAATTGAAAAAAAGTTTCGTCGCAGCAGTAAAAGACTACAAAATACTATGCAGGGAAACCGGGAAAGAAGCGATGAAGTCCTTTAAAGGTTCATTTAATGTTCGTGTTCCACCCGATATGCATATGCAGGTGTTCACGCGAGCCAAAATGGAAGGCAAAAACCTGAATGAATTTGTTCAGCAAGCTATCGCCCGGGAACTCCAGCGCAAGGCATAAAAAATGAAAAACATAGCGCAGGGGGTGCATCGACTTCCTTATGCATTAAACTCTGGTCCTGGCTTTGGACAAATGCCACCCACTCGAATACGGACATTTATACGGTACAAGCCTGATGCGTTTTTCTTTCGCAACCCGGATTGCCATGGCTTCTGCATCCTGCCGCGTGGTGTACAAATCTTTTTGAAATAATGCGCGGTCGGTGCAAAACATGCATAGCCTGGATTGGCTTGCTACTGTAAGATGCCAGTATCCACACCTGGGGCATTTATTTGCTATAAGATCGTGGCCATACTCCTTTTTAATCCTTTCGGCTGCTATTTGAGCTGCAGCTTCGCTTTGATGCTCTTCGAGATATTGGCCGTTAGATCCCTTGCAGGTTGTGCTTTTCATTTTATGTTTTCAGAAATACGTATTCACTGCAAATGCATATTATCAATAAAAGTACTATAAATCGTACGATTAACCGTATCTTTAATCGTATGATTACAGCCAATGATATCAAAACTAAAGGCGTGAAAGCGATTGAGGAAGGCTTGACTCATGATGACCGATTGGGACTGTCTGTCAGGGGGAAAGTGAAATATGTCATCCTGAAAGCGGAGGATTATGAAAGTCTTCGATTGGCAGAACTGGAAATAGCATACCATGCCTCCTTGAAGGATATGGAGCAAGGTCAATTTAAAATTGAAACTGCCGACGCACACATTGAACGGCTTTGGAAGAAAACAACAAAATCTTCCAAATAAAACCTCACATGCCTAAACTCATTTTCACCATTACGTATGAACGTCAGCTTGTAAAATTTATTCGAAAACATCCCAACCTGCGGGAACATTACACAAAAACTTTACGACTACTAGAAGTAAATCCACATCATCCATCTCTCCGATTGCATCTGCTCCAAGGCAAATTGGCCAGCTATTATTCCGTGTCCATTAATATGAAATACAGGATCATGATCGATTTTATTTTTAAAGATGATCATATACTTTTGATTTCAATTGGAAGCCATCAGGATCAGGGAATGTAGTCTGAGATCTTTTGTTGGTGCTAAATTTCTTCGCCGCTAATTCACGCTAATTTGATTCACCACATCACAATATCACCATACGCCACATTGCCACATTGCCACATTATCAAATTGCCACATTATTTTTTTCGCCGCTAATTTTCGCAGATTAACGCAAATTTGATCACCCAATCACATCATTACCACTTTTTTTTGCCCCTAATTTGATTCACAACATCACAACATCACCACATTGTTTGCCGCTAATTTTCGCTGATTAATTTCTCCCTGCCCCCTGCCCCCTGCCCCCTGCACCATGCTACAATCCCACATTCGTCCGGAACATCTGTATCGCTATCGCAAGCAACAAGATCCCGAACACTTTTCGCATCGCTTCTGTCGCAGGCTTCGGCAATTTCTTTTCAAGAAACGGTGTGCTTTTTAGTACAAAAAATATAACCGCAAGGTTGAGTACAATACCGGCAATGATTTCTACTGTATCAAATGTTGATTTTAAAGACAATATCGTAGTCAATGTTCCGGCACCTGCAAGGAGTGGAAATGCAATAGGTACGATACTTCCTGACGAAGCACCATCACTACTATCTCCTCTGAAGAAATGAATACCCAATACCATCTCAAGACCGATGAAGAATATGATCAACGAACCCGCTAGCGCAAATGAACTGACTTCAACACCAAATATCTTTAAGATCGCAACTCCAAAAAACAGGAAGGCAAGCATTAAT
The DNA here is from genome assembly GCA_039930325.1 of Saprospiraceae bacterium. Lineage (GTDB taxonomy): Bacteria > Bacteroidota > Bacteroidia > Chitinophagales > Saprospiraceae > Opimibacter. The sequence continues at coordinate 18,773 of JBDSPM010000375.1, read as the reverse complement.
ATCCCCGCAGTAAGTGTTGCCGTAGGGGCATGGATTTCTACTCCCCGCTTTTTCATATCGAGTATGACCGGGAGAGATCCTATGATGTCTATGACAGAGAACAGGATCAGAGAGACAGATACTATAGCCGTGACCATGATTGAATAAGTTTAATTTTCATCAATTATAATGCTATATGAGTATATTTGGTTTGTAATGAATCTATTTTGTGTCAAAGTGTGTTTATTTAAATGATTAATAGTCAAGTTTAATTTTAAACATAATGAATCAGCCTTTAGAAAATCAAATTGACAGCACGGATATCCGGATCATTGAGTCGCTCATGGAGGATGGCAGAGTGGCCTATTCAACGCTTGCCGAACAGATTGGCTCATCGAATACACTTGTGCATCAGCGTGTCCGCAAGCTGAAAGAATTGGGCATTCTCACCAAACCTGTTTACCTAATCTCGCCCGAACATATCGGATATGATACCTGCGCATTTGTCCTCATTATCGTCAGGGAAGCAAATCAAATCAATGAAGTGATCGAAGCTTTAAAGCGCATACCGGAAGTGGTGAGTTGCGTTAGCATCATGGGCCGGTATGATCTCATGGCGCGATTGTATGCAGTCAACAATCGTCATCTTCAGGATCTCGTACATGACAAACTACAGGCTATACCTCAGATAGAAAGCACAAATACAATGGTCGCATTTGAGGTGAGCTTTGAACGGCAAGCAAATATTCCGGACAGAGATGTTGTAGAGAAATATAGAAGCTATGGCAAGGTGTAAGAGCGTGAGAGCGTGAGAGGAGTGACAAGCTCAGCGAAGTCCCGCCAAAGACGAAGTCGTGATGCGGGAGAGTGTGAGATGGAGTCGAGAGTTATGATTCTATTTGGCAGGCGCCGCACTGAGCGAGAGTATTCAGAAAAGCGTGTCGAAGCACACGCTTGATCTTTTACTAATTCAACTAATTTATATCTTTAGACAGCCGAATGCGTACGATCCCACTATTCTTACTGTTTATCATTATCGCCAATACGATAGGAGGGATCTGTCTATTATATCTGCACCACTATCGGATTCATGCCTATATTGAAACCATCATCCGGGATAAGTCACCCGAACCGCTGGATGTAATCATCGTGCCTCATGATGACTCCGGCGAAATCATTTGGCTGAAATCCGGTCTTGAATTCCGCTTTCATGGAGACCTGTATGACATTGTTTGCATGGATACCAAAAATGATACAGCGTTTTATTATTGCATTAATGATCAGAAAGAAGAAAAGATAATAAATGAATTTGCTAACAATGTGAACCAACCATTTCCAGGACAGCACCAGGATTGTTCAATCGTCTTCCGGTTTTTCAAAATTATTTCTGATATTATCATGACACATTCAGCGCCGGTGATTGGCAACTCACGAAATAAGTTGAAAGGTGAGTTTACCTGGCTGCAGGCTTCTTATCCCGTCTATTTTTCTGTTTCCGTCGAGCCCCCGGACATCATCTGATCGATTGCTGATGTAAATTCAGGAACCGGTGATGTCTGTTGCATTCATCGGGCAACTATTTCTATTCAACTTATCTAATGCATTCATATATGAAACAGATTTATCTGCTTACGGCAGCCATCTTGCTGTGTAATTTACTAAATAGCCAACCGCTCGCCAAGGAACCTCAAAGCACCTATAGATACAACCAGACCTTCGTCGATACTACAGGGGATGATTATAGGATGGATGACGGCATCCATAGTCTCAATGAAATTGTGGTCTCTGCCAATCGTTTTGAGCAGCAGCGAAAGAATGTACCACAGCAAACCGAAATAATCACGGCCTCTTCCATGGCTTTTGACAATCTGCAAACATCAGGCGATGTCATCCAGAATACCGGAAATATCCTCGTGCAGAAAAGTCAGTTGGGGGGTGGAAGTCCGGTCATCCGCGGATTCGAAACTAACAAAGTATTGCTGGTGGTGGATGGTGTGCGGATGAACAATGCCATTTATCGCGCCGGTCATCTTCAAAATATTGTGACTTTGGACAACGCAGTGATGGATCGCATTGAAATACTGTATGGCCCTGGTTCTGTGATGTATGGTAGTGATGCGCTCGGCGGGGTCATGCATTTTTTTACCAAGAATCCTACTTTTTCAACCGATGGATCTACCGCTATACATGGAAGTGCATTTGCCCGGTATAGTACTGCCGATGCAGAGAAAACAGGGCATGTGGATTTGAGTATTGGTGGCGGCAAACTCGCCTCATTGACAAGTTTTACGTACTCCGATTTCGATGACCTCTTGCAGGGATCGCAACGCTCAGATGAATTTCCTGATTTCGGCAAGCGCACATTCTATGTCAAGCGCCAGGGTGATACTGATGTTGCGATTGCCAATGATAATGTGGACAAGCAAATTGGTTCCGGATATTCACAATACGATATCCTTCAAAAATTTGTTTACCGTGCGAGTGATGCAATCAGTCATACACTTAACCTCCAGTATTCTACATCATCCAATGTTCCCCGATATGACCGATTGACACAAGGCACACTTCAGAGTCCCGCATATGCAGAATGGTATTATGGTCCTCAGCTTAGAATGATGGCATCTTATCGAATGGGTATGAACAAGGGCACCGGTTTATTAGGTAGGGGGGGAATAACGTTTGCCTATCAAAACATTGAAGAAAGCCGGAATGATCGGCGTTTCAATAGTGTCAATTTCAACCACCGCATCGAGAAGCTCAGCATCCTTACACTGAATGCCGACTTCAACCACCAGACCGGAGCATCAACATGGAGTTATGGTCTTGAAGGCACGTATAATAAAGTGAATAGTACAGCCCATCGCGACAAAATTGATACCGGTATCGAAGTGCCACTGGATACCCGGTATCCGAATGGAGGATCTACAGTGAGCTCAGCTGCATTGTATATCAATGATGCGTATGCAGTGAATGATCATTTTCATTTGCAGGCAGGCTTGAGGGCTGCTTACCATACATTAAATTCTAAATTTGATGACAAGACCTTCTTCCCGTTTCCATTTGATGAAGTTTCACAAAATAGCCTTGTGGCTACAGGAAGTCTTGGCTTCGTGTGGAATTCAGAAGGTGGCTCACGAGTCAATTTTATTGCTTCAAGCGGATTCCGTGCACCCAGTGTGGATGACATGAGCAAGGTATTTGAATCCGTTCCCGGAAATGTGATTGTTCCAAATCCTGATCTGGGTCCGGAGAACACTTACAATGTTGATCTTGGTATTTCACAAAATGTCAATGATCGTCTGGAGATCGGTGTGGAAGGATTTTATACCTGGTATCGCAATGCAATCACTACGGCACCAGGTACATTCAACGGGCAATCACAAGTACTCTACAATGACTCCCTAAGTAATGTTGTGACGAATGTGAACGCGAAGAAAGCATTTGTATATGGGGGGAATGCATATGCGACACTGGACATTTCAAATTCACTTTCTTTGTATAGTACGATCAATTATACGTATGGCCGCATCGAACGTGAGACGGGTGAGATTCCATTGGATCACGTCGCACCTTTATTTGGTAAGACCAGTCTTAGATGGAGTAAAAACAAACTGAGAGCTGAATTGTATGCAATGTACAATGGATCGAAAAAGCTGGAGGATTATAATCCCGATGGGGAAGACAATCTTCCAAATGCCACTGCAGCTGGAATGCCCGCATGGATGACATTAAATGTGAAAGTTTCTTATCAGTTGACCGATCATTTTACTGTTCAGCTGGGAGTGGAAAATATCCTGGATAAGAATTACAGAATATTTTCTTCAAATATTTCCGCTCCGGGAAGGAATGTGGTAGTTACTGTAAGAGGAAGTTGGTAAAGTGTAAGTGCTTAAGAATGTAGAAGTGTAGGGGTTTCGTTTTGGCTATGACTTAACGAACCCCTTAGACTTTTACCTTATGATTTCGGTCTCTTTCGCCAAAGCTTCAGCGACGGCGCACTACGCTCAATCATTGATGAAGATTTCAAAATACAGGGTTTTGTATCGTTTTTCGATCAATCAATTAGGAGTCTGCGAAAAATAAATTCTTCCAATTGAGAAGATAAATCACTCTCAAATGTTGAGCGAAGCCGAAACATACAAGAATAAAAACGTGGCGGTCGTTGAGCGGGAGCCGAAACGAAACGCACACACTCAAAAACCAATGAGGGAAATTAATAATTCTCAAGATGCTTCGAAAGGTAATTGACAGAAGGAACAGAAGACAAGACGCCTGTCAAATCAAGTATTATGATGTATTGATCCACAATCTGCTTTCCTAAATCCAGGAGGGTCAGCTGCCGTTTGATTTGCATTTCACGGGCTTTCAAGAGTGTCATGGGACCATCAGCCCGAACAAGTGATGAATGGTCAAGGGTAAATTTATTTTGGCTCTGATTCCATTGTTCTTTCGCAAGGTTGTATCGCCTGATCAGAGAGGTCATTTGCTCATGCGCTGTTTTTACCGACTGATTAAATTGTTCAAGATTAAGTTGGATGTTTTGTTCGAGATTGTTTCTATTGATTTGCAGGTTTGCAATCTTGACGCGTGATGATCCTTTAAAGGGAAGATTAATTCCAATGCCCGCAGAAAATTCTCGATTTAATAATCCATCTGTACGACGGGCATATTGAACCTGGAAAAAATCCAGCATTTGGGATGCACTTGCTTTCTCCACATTGTACTCAGCCTGAACCTGATCAAGTTTGTATTGTTTTTCAATGATTGACGGATTGTGATCTGCTTGCGACGGTATCTGATCTACGACCAACTCCATGTGTGCAGGGTCAATAAATCCGGAAGTATCTAAATTCCAATCTGTATCCGGGACAAGAACCCATGTAGCTATTTTTCCCTTGATGATATCGAGTTGTGTTCTGGCCTCCTCCATATCCAGATTCAGTCCATCCCGGTCATATTCAGTTTTGATCAGATCATCTACTTCTACTCCTGTACTGAGAGCTGTCAGCTTTTTCAACACATCCACCTTATCCTGATAGACAAGGATCAATTCCTCCTGCAGGGCCATGCGCTGTAAAATAAATCTGTACAAAACAGCTGCCTCATAGCGTTGGTTAAGCGCCTCATGCTCATATACTTTCCTGACCTGGGTCTCTGTCATCATAGAGGCCTGATTAAGCTTGTGTTGCTGGTGCATTTCACCAAATCCGTTTACAGTAAGCCGGGCAAGATACTGCTGACGAAATACCTGGAATCGCTCGGTTTCGGAACGGAGGCTGATCTGATCCACGAAAGGAATGTTTTGGTTGGTCCCTGAGATGAAATCGATATGTTGCTGTTGCAAATCAACAGTTCGATCATGACGGGCACTGGACAAAACTTGTCCAACCGGCAGAGAGGATTGACCCTGAAGTGATAAGGAGAAAAGAATTCCTATTGAGAAGAAGATCCAGTATTCGTATTGCCGCATTAGTTGCAAGAAGAAGTAAGACTATTTAAGAATGGGATGAAAAAGGTCCTTTGAAAAATGATAACAGCGAAAATGGAGCTGTGTCCAGACGCTGTAGCACTACTTTTTCTTTTTGAAGGAAATTGTTGCTTGTAGGAATTTCAATCAGGACCTCGCGGCCATATGTTTTGATTTCCGGAATTTTTCGCAGCCGCTCCGGAATCTCTACTATTCGATGTCCAAGGCCACTGATTTTTCCTTTGTACGTTTCGGTTGGATGAAGTGTTGATGTGACATTTAGTGAGTCGCCGATACTGATCTGCGTGCTGAGACTTTCATGTAGATAGGCGATCACCGTATTTGGATTTGCCTCATAGAATGATATTAGCACATTGAATCCGGGAATGTTTTCACCTACCCTGCAATGTATCGTGCCCACAAGTCCGTCAGAAGGCGCACAGAGCTGAAGATGATCACGCTTCTTTTCATATAGTTCAATTTCGTTTTTCAATTTCCCGATCTCTGTTTGCGCGGGGATGTGAGATATTCTTAATTCATGTTCAAGGTTTGAAATTTCAATATCCAATGGTTCGATGGATAATCTCAATTCTTCGCGGAGGTTTTGCAATTTGGTTTGATATACGGAAGCAGATGCATTAGGTTCTGCAGATGGCAGACTTTTTAAACCTGCAAAGAGCTGCTGGTTCATCAGGTTTTCGGATTCCATGAGACGGATTCGCCCTTGTATTTCATCCATTTTGTCTAAACGCATGGCTTTATAGCGTTCGAGATTTCCTTTGATCTCAGCCTGGCTGATACGATCGCGTGAGCTCAACTCAGTGATTTCATGATTCAATGCACTCATTTTGAATTCCAACTCTGACCAGGTAACTTCCATAAGTAAGGTGCCTTTTGTCACAGACTGTCCTTCGGATACCTTGATCGTATTGATTGTAGCTTCGTGCTCAAGATTGATTTCTGTTTCCTGGTTTTCTGCAACACCAAAAAAGCTTGCAGAATTACGATTGAGGCTCTTATAGATAAATGTCAACGTGAGGAATACCAGCGGGATAATAATAAAGAGAAGATTGAATCGACGCATGATGTGCAGCTTGTTAATCAGTTTGGTGTATGTAAGTGTCATTAAAGCTCAATCGTACATTCTGCAGTCCCTGGAGCTCCTGTAGATTCCTGGCTAATTCCATTCCTCGTAATTCATTTTGCAATCGCAATTCGTATGCATACTCAGTTTTGTGTTCAGTTTGAGTCACGACATTGATGCGATATCTTTTCAGGACGAAATTGTTACAGTGCTTACGGATGATCTGTTGTGCTTTCTCTAAATCGGTGCTGTCTCCTTCCAATTCAAATCGAAGTTGTCCGAGTAAATTGTTTTTTCGACCATATGGAGTCAGGCGCAGGAAGAAAGCAATGATGCAAAAGGCAACCGTACCTATGATAGCATTTGCAAAGCTGTTGACCCCACAGGCTATTCCGACAGCCATGGCAGCGAAGATGAAGGATACATTTCTCGGATTGTAAATATTGGTCCGAAAACGAAGTATAGCCAGGGCGCCAAATATCCCGAAACCACGAGCCATGCTTTCACCGATCGATTCCATGATTGTTGCCGTGACGATAGCCATCAGGATGATGGATTGTATGAAATGGTCAGGCGGCACGATATCGCGGGAAGTCTTTTCGTACGTAAATACCAGGATGGAAGAAAGGAGAAACGCCAGTAAAACGGAGAAAATGATCAGGATGAAAGAGGGATTGTCCTGGTTAGAGATAGATGATAATATATCCATACGCGTGAGTAAGCTTACTGTAAACACAGCAAAATAGATAAAAAATGGAAGCCGGATAAAATGGGTGCCGGATGGCGGACGCTACGTAATTATAATGCTATAAGAGAATTGCATTCGCTTTAGGTGAAAGAAGATTTCCGTCAGACTATTACTTGCGTCCCAATTGCGTCACGAGTCCGGCATACTTCGACTTTCTAAACTCATCCATGTGCAACAGCTCAGTAACCGTCCGGCATCTCTTTAACCTGACATCGATTTAGGGAGGTATACCGTGCGGAGGTGATTTTTTATATAGCCGACACAATAACCGCCTGATTGGCTATGTTAATATAATCGAATTAAATACTGAGTATGAAGCAAGAATTTACCCAACTACAATTGACAAGACTGGTGTATGGTGAGACAACAAAAGCAGAGACGGATTTACTGCTGGAGCTTGTGAGCACTATTCCTCAGTTAGCTGAATCTTATGGCGTGCTGAAAGCAGGGAAGAAAGCCCTGGGAACGATTCCGATGATGCCCTCAGAAAGGGTGATCAACCGGATTCTTGCTTATAGCGCATCAACATCAACGGTTTCAGCGAGCTGATACATCAACCTTCGATCAAAGAAAAAGGCCTTCCCGATAAATATCCGGAGGGCCTTTGTCTTTGTGGTAAGTCTGAAAATATTTTTGAGAAAAAGTGTTAAATTTTACAAATGACGTAAAAATAGTCAAAAATTGCCTATATATTTGTCCAATCATATTAACTTCATCACTTATATTTACCTTATTAAATTTTAGTAGCTATGTCATCAGATAAAGAACGCGATGCGAAGTCGAAAGCCCTCCAGCTCACCGTAGATCGCTTAGAAAAACAATATGGGAAGGGCACCATTATGAAGCTTGGCGACAAACAGGTCGTCGAAGTGGAAGCCATACCCACGGGTTCAGTTTCATTAGATATTGCAGTTGGAACCGGCGGATTTCCAAGAGGCCGTATCGTTGAGATCTATGGACCGGAATCATCCGGGAAGACTACGCTCGCTATCCATGCGATCGCTGAATGTCAGAAGCAGGGAGGAATGGCTGCATTTATAGATGCAGAGCATGCCTTCGATCGCTTTTATGCAGAGTCATTGGGCGTAGACACAGAAAACTTATTGATCTCTCAACCTGATAATGGTGAGCAGGCATTAGAAATCACGGAAAACCTCATCAGGTCCGGCGCGATAGACATTATCGTGATCGACTCTGTTGCAGCATTGGTTCCCAAAGCGGAAATCGATGGGGAGATGGGTGATTCAAAAATGGGTCTTCAGGCCCGCCTGATGTCACAGGCTATGCGCAAGCTTACGGCTACTATCGGCCGTACCGGGTGTTGCTGCATCTTTATCAACCAGCTCCGTGAAAAAATCGGGGTCATGTTTGGTAACCCTGAAGTAACCACAGGGGGAAATGCATTAAAATTCTATGCATCACTTCGTCTTGATATACGCCGAAATGGTTCTGCCCTGAAAGACAGGGATGGCAACATAGTCGGTAATCACGTAAAAGTCAAAGTCGTCAAGAATAAGCTTGCACCACCTTTCCGGGTAGCGGAGTTTGACATCATGTTTGGAGAAGGCATTTCCAAAGTCGGAGAAATAGTGGACCTCGGTGCTGATGCGGACATCATTCAGAAGAGCGGCGCATGGTACAGCTTCGAAGGCACAAAGATTGCCCAGGGAAGAGATGCTGCGAAGCAATTCTTTATGGACAATCCTGAACTTGCATGGGAAGTTGAACAAAAGATCAAAGCCAAATTTGTCAATGCCCCCCGTTCTGTACACGCAGAAGAGGAGACGATGGCAGATATAGATTAAGTTTTTCCATTCACCACAATAAAATGAAAGCATTGAGACAGCAAACCTCAATGCTTTTTTTGGAAAAGGTTGGATCCTAAAGGGATCACATAATGTTAGCCTCGGGTAAAGGAGAGCCGAAGCGATCCGCAACGAAATGACCTTAGCTTCGTTTAGGATCTAAAGTATTTACCTTTGGAATCCATTCTACCATATAAGCTGCCATCATGATCAGATTTCAATTATTAGCGCTGACCGTCTGCACGGTCTTTTTTATTTCCTGCGCCACTACAAAAAACCATGTTCCAGGACCTGAAACAGAAAATACAAACCAGGTTGACCAGGATTCTATGCCCAGTATTGATGACACACCAGAGGATATCACCTATCCTTATCGACCGGCGGAGGAAAGATCATGGGACTTGCTCCATACCCTTTTAGATCTTTCTTTTGATTGGGATAAATCAATGGTTATAGGCACAGCGACACTTACTTTATCTCCCTTGTTTTATCCCCAGACAGAATTGAAACTGGACGCAGTAGACTTTGATATCAGGAAAATCATGATAGGTGACAAGCCGATCACAAACTATAGCTATGACAAAAAAATTCTCACTATCCCTATGGCACAGGCGTTGGGAAGAAGAGACCGGTTAACAGTTTCAATTCAATACGCTGCTTCACCTAAAGCAAGCAATAACGAAGAAGGAGCTGTTATCACCAGCGACCAGGGGTTGTATTTTATAGATCCGCTTGACACACTTCCGGATGTACCCCGGCAGATCTGGTCTCAGGGCGAGACATCTTCTAACAGGAAATGGTTTCCTACAATAGATCATCCGAATGAAAGAGGAACACAGGAAATCATATTGACGGTCAATGATACATTTATGACTTTGTCAAATGGAACACTCATTTCTTCAACCAAACTGCCGAATGGAATGCGTCGGGATGACTGGAAGATTGAGTTGCCCATTGCACCGTATTTAACCATGATAGCGGTTGGCAAGTGGGATAAGGTGACAGATTACTGGAGAGGACGGCCAGTTGATTATTATGTTGATCCGGGATATGGAAAAGATGCGCGCGCCATTTTTGCACACACGCCTGAGATGATAGAATTCTTCTCTCAAAAACTGGGATTTGATTATGTATGGCCAAAATATGCGCAGATCATTGTAAAGAATTTTGTGTCAGGTGCTATGGAAAATGCAACCGCTACAGTCTTTGGGGATTTCGTCCAGTTTCATGATGAAGATGTTATCAAATCTGGTTCAAATGATTACATCGTCTCGCACGAATTATTTCACCATTGGTTTGGCGACCTGGTGACCTGCGAATCCTGGGCAAATATTACATTGAATGAAGGTTTTGCAAACTATGCAGAATACCTGTGGTATGAATATAAATATGGAAGAGAGAGGGCGGATATATCACGCATGGATGAATTGAATGGATATTATGGTGAGGAGAAAAAACATCCTCTTATCTATTATCATTACCCGGATGAGAATGCGGTGTTTGATGCGCATAGCTATAACAAAGGTGGCCTTGTCTTGCACATGCTGCGTGACGTCGTGGGTGATGAAGCATTTTTTGCATCCCTTAGATTGTATCTTCAGCAGAATGCGTATAAATCTGTTGAAGCAGATGACTTACGACAAGCCTTTGAAGAAGTAACCGGAAAAGATCTAACATGGTTTTTTGATCAGTGGTTTTTCGAGACAGGTCATCCAGTGCTTGAGGTAAATCAAAGCTATGATGCGGATACTAAAAAAATAACGGTTGCGATTACACAGACACAGGAACAATTAGGATACGTTAATGTATTTCAGTTGCCTGTTGATGTAGGAGTGTTTTACCAGGATGGGAGCAGTGATATGCATAAGGTGTGGCTTGATCAAAAATCACAATCTTTTACCTGGGATACAAAAGAGTCACCTGCCACTGTTGTCATTGACCCAAGAGATATATTACTCGCTATGGTGAATCAGGAGGTAACGCCTGAGGAAAATGAAACAAGATTATTATATGTTCCTTCCATCAGCCACAGGATATCAGCTTACACCTCGATGACTGAGATATCACAACCTGTACTTGAAACTCTGATGAAAGATACTTCATCAACGATGCGTTCTATTGCCATTCAATATTTTACGGATCACACAGATACTGATCATCTTAATACTATGTCGATGACAGAAAGAGATCCTGAGCTGCAGGATTTCCTTCTTGAATCTCTCAAAGATCTTGATCCCGCCAGGGCTAAAGAATATGGACTAAGACTCTTAGACAGCACTAATAAAACGCCTGTCATTTATCTTGCCCTTACCTCCATAGCAGCGGTGGATATTGATGAAGCGTTACGCCAGGCAACGCGATATGAGCAACGGAATTCTCCCGCGATCTATGCCGCGCGTGCGGAGCTTTTTGCACAGAAAGGTAGTGGTGCATCTCTCGCATTTTTCAAAGATGAGAAAGCAAAAATGCTTCCTGTAGATTACCTTGAAGAGTTTATTGCATCCCTTGCAAAATATATTTCCGGTCAACCTGGTACAGTCCAGGATGAAGGATTGAAAATGCTCAATTCAGATTTCTACCTGCAAGGCCCCAACAAGGAATACAGGCGCTTTTACATTATCCTCGGCCTGGTCAGGCAATACCGTGAAGAAAAAGATGGACCCTTCAAAAACAATCTGCATATCCTGATCCAAAAGCATTACGGGCTTGAGACAAATAGCTATTTAAAAGATGCGTTGAAACAGGGGTTGGGGGATATGCTGGATTAATCTATCGCTGCACCACCATCTTCTGTGCCTGAATAAAATTAGTCCCTAACATCTGGACGAAATAACTCCCGACAGGATACTGGCTCAAATCAACACTGCGAAGATGTGCACCTTCCGTATTCCATTCATTTGATGCAATATTGGTGATGACCTGGCCTTGCATATCAAGTACTCTTATTGTGATGTGATCTGAATGTTCGAGCACAAAGTTTATTATGGCTTCATCACGTACAGGATTCGGAATGATAGGTGCGAGGTAATGATTGACAAAGCGAATATTTGGATCTTCGATGCCTGTTGTTTCTTCATCCAGCACTATGTTTTCATCACCCTGATTGTATGCAACAAAATTGATGGGCATGAATAACATTTCATCTGTCGTCTTTTCGCCCCAGGTTACCCAGGCTGGTGGATCATTTGGATTACTTGGATTGTTTGTTGTGTTGTCGTAAGTAACATTCGCATACACTGTGGTGCCAGGTTGAAGCACAATAAATTTCTTAAAACTGTATACACCCTGCCAGTTGAAATCCCAGTCAGGTATACGAATCAGATTAGTAGTATCCCCATTCGGATGGACGGCAAATACTTCATAGCTTTTATTGAGAAGATGTGCATGTGGCCAGATAGCGAATACACTCACTTTGATCGGTGTAGTATACTGGCAATGAAATGTTTTCACTGTGTTTGGAGCCATTAAGAAAATATCACTTGTGAGATATGGGCTGATCGGCAGGAAGATCAGATTTTGCACCTGGCGTTCTACAGGTTCTTTTTTGAAGAATACATTGATGGTTGAACTGTCGATGCTCTCGTTAGGAAAGGGCCCATAATGCGCTTGCATCAATATATCAGAACCTGAGGGAAGCGTTTGACCTAATCCATGCGGATAGGGTACAGGTTTTTGACCGGGAACATAGCCTGGAAACATATTTCCCAAAGCTCCGTCAATCCCAAATCCACCGAAACCATTATATCCGTATCCGGGATCAGCAGCATCCATTGCGGCTGCTGTGCCTGTATCATCATATGCAAAAAGCGCATGGTGCAAGACTTTGCGATTACCCGGACGTAATTCAATAGTAGATATTTCTTTATTCTGTGTGAGTCCTGTTGGGAACACAAACACACGGTATTCATCTTGATTGCCCCCCTGGTGTGTAAAGGATTGGGCAAAATGCAAAACAAGGTCAGGTGTGCCAATCTGTGAACCAGTTGGAAATTCAGGAAGAGCGGGTTCTTCTGAAGCGTTTCCATAAGGAGCGCCATTGTCCACCCATTGAGCTATCAGTGCTATCTGCTCATCTGTTAAAGCGCGTTCACCAATGAATCTTGAAAAGTGTGGATCAGCTTTCCACGGTGGCATGTAGCGAATAGAGGTGGCATATTTTATCATTTCCACCCAGGGAAGTACCTCATCATAGTTGGTCATAGAGAAAGGACCAATCTCATTTGGACGATGGCAAGTCGTACAATTGTTATACAGAATTGGGGCAATATCCTTAGTGAATGTTACCTGGCCTGAGGCTGCGATAGCAAAAGCTATAAAGAGAGTGAAGGGAAGAAATGATCTCATCGAATGATATTTATTTTTTACAATTTTTGATGTCAACAGTATTACTTTTTTTATCCACAGTTCCTGCTAAAATATGTTTTGCCCCTACAGGGCAAATATGATCTTCGGGATTTTATTTGTTACCGACCTTAAGCCCCTATGGGGCTATTTAGATCTGAAGCCATGCTATAGATGGATGCTGAAAATTCCGAAGAGCAACTCAAATAAATTTCTCTGCATTAATAACCATATCCCATATTCCATATCTCATATTCCATATCTCATATTCCATATCTCACATTCCATGTCTCACATTCCATATCTCACATCTCACATCTAATATTTCACATTTCACATTTCACATTTCACAACTAATATTTCACATCTCACATCTCATATCTCACATCTCACATCTCCTTGCCCTTAAGCTCTCCTGCGTCACGACTTCGTCTTTGGCGGGACTTCGCTGCGCTTGTCACTTCTCTTGCGCCTTCGCTCTTACGCTCTTACGCTCTTATTTCGGGTCAGTAAAGCTAATAAAACATCCAATGGCCTGGGTGACAATCGTATCTAAGGGTGGTTGTCCCTTCAGCCAGGAGTCTATTACATTTTTGAGGTCTTCCTTTTGAGGGTGTGTTTTCCTTTTTCCTACCCGAACATAACTATCATCAACCCTACCCCTATAGATCAGGCGATCCTCGCGATGATCCCAGACAGCGACTTCCGGAGTAACAGTGATTCCGAATTTTTTTGTCCATTCTTTATAATAATCCTGCTTCAATGGAAAAGGCAAATGATAGGCTTTGCCAAAAGCCTCGATTTGTTCCGGTTTAGAAGAGAAGTTTGGGAAATAACCTATAAAGCCCACTTTCTTTGAGTGATAGTTTTTATAATAATCTTTCAACTGGGGGGTGTAGAACTGGCTGATCGTGCATTCATCCAGAAGGAATACATATATGGTGAGACTGTCAGTACCGATTACAGCAGATCGAACCTGCTGTTGTGAAGAGGCAGATAAAAGGAGAGTAAGGAGTAGCTGTAACATTATTTGATCAAAAGTAATGCTATTGAAGGGAGGAAAAATTGGATTAACACATATTTAAAAATGCCCTTTGCCTCTGAAAAGGTTTGCCCCCACCCCCTGAAAAGGGGGACTTGATGAAATTCAATTAAATAGTCCCCCTTTTCAGGGGGTGGGGGGCAAATTAAGTCCCCCTTTTTAGAGGAAGGGGGCAAACCAGGGGTTAACAACCTGCTCACAAGTCATTCTCCCAAATCCCCTTACTTTTGTGCCATTAATATGATTCGCCCTATTCTGTCATATGCATTAACCTCGCTGATCCTGATCTCTCAGGTAGGGGTGCCCTTGCATATGCATTATTGCAAAGGAGGATTGGAATCCATTTCTCTTTTTGTTTCTACGGCATGCGAACATCAGGACATACTCATTAAACTTCCACCTTGTTGCAAGAGCGAGCTTGCCAAACACTGCGATAAAAAATCAGAAAAAAAATGCTGTGACGATGAAGTTGTGGTTCTGAAACAAAACATCACCTCCATAGCACCTTCATTTGTTAAGTGGATGGATCCTACTGTCAATAAAGCGTTTACTTCAATCGAACAATTTGTTCAAAACATTTCTTCCCTTCCATTCATGGTTGCAGGAAATGTTTCCGACTCAGACCCACCTATTTACATCCTCCACCAGGCCCTCATTTTCTACGCCTAGCTGTTTTTATGACTTTTCTGATGCCTGGATTAAATCAGTTCATCATTGATTTCAACCTTCTGGTTAGAAATCATTTTTCGTTTTTCTCTCTTCACTTTTAATTTTTTTAAGTCATGAAATCAATAACCAAAAATATATTCAGCTCAGTTCTATCATTGATGCTCCTCATGGGATTACCTGCTATTTCTTCTGCACAATCCGGAACAACGGCACCCGGGCCATCTGCCAAAACTGATGTAACTATTACACTCCTGGTTCCAGGCGTATGCGGAATGTGCAAAGACCGAATAGAATCCACAGCAATGGATGTCTCCGGCGTTAAAAAAGCTGAATGGGATCAAAAGACCGACTCACTTGTAGTAGTTGGTTCTGCAAAAATGGATAAGCAAAAAGTAGCTGACGCCCTTGCAAAAGCAGGATACCGCTCTGACCTTGCGAAAGCAGATCCAAAAGGCTATAGCAAGCTTCCCGGATGCTGCAAGTACGATAGCGGAGCTAAAAAAGAGTAGTCCCCATGAGAACCATAATTATTCTGTGCCTGGCTTTCTTCTTTTTGAAGAGGGAAGCCAGTGGGCAGGACATCGCTACACGAGGTGTGGTAGTCGAAGAAATAGAGGAAGGTAAACCTATCCCTCTCGAATCCGTCCAGGTATACTGGTTGAAGAGTAAGCACAATACCACAACCGACTCAACAGGATATTTTTTTATTGCCCGCAGTCCGGAAGATGGTAATCAGTTGGTCTTCGCTTACCTTGGATATGAACCTGATACGGTTACCATTGAGGATGGAAAATTTATTTCCATTGCATTTCAAGAGAAAGACAATCTACTGGGTGAAATAGTCGTCAGCCATAAGAAGCGTAGCACAGAGGTATCTTTTCTTGATCCCCTGCTGTTACAGAATATTTCGAAAGAAGAACTCTTCAAAGCGGCGTGTTGCAACCTGTCAGAAAGCTTCGAAACGAATGCAACAGTGGATGTAAGCTTCACGGATGCCATCACGGGTGCTAAAGAAATACAGATGTTGGGCCTCTCTGGTAAGTATAGTCTCATCAGCCAGGAGCAAAGCCCAGGTGTGTCGGGCCTTGCTATTCCATATGGTCTTCTCTATACCCCGGGTGCCTGGATAGAATCGATACAGATCAGCAAAGGAGCAGGTTCGGTGATACAAGGGTATGAGAGTATGACCGGACAGATCAATGTCGAGCTTCGAAAACCAAATACCGGAGATAAGTTTCTGCTCAATGGTTTCTTCAATGAATCCTATCGGTCAGAATTAAATTTATTTAAGAGAGTGCAGGTAAGCCCGGTGTTCAGCACGGCTCTGTTTGGACATTATAGCTTATATCCGAAAAAGCTCGATCGGAATGATGACGGTTTCGCAGATACCCCTAAAGGAAATCTTATCACCCTGGACAATCGCTGGGATTATCACAATGAAAAATCCGGTGTTGAAGCACAGCTGAATGTTCAGTGGCTTCAGGACAGGAAACAAGGAGGTCATGTGTCCAATACATCAGATATTCCGGAGCCTTACTATGCGAATATCAATGCAGACCGTATACAGGTAGCAGGAAAGCTTGGCTATGTTTTTCCAAATAAAAAATATGCTTCCCTTGGATCACAATGGGGCTATACGCATCATCGCCAAACGGCAACGATTGGGAATAACGAATACATCGGCAGGCAAACCTCATTCAGTGGCAACTGGTTATTTCAATCCATTTTCTCAGATACACGGCATCAGTATTTCGCAGGATTCAGCTTTCGATACAACGATTATCAGGAGCATTTGAATTTGGATCAATATGCGTTTAAAGAAATCGTTCCGGGTGCATTCTTTGAATATTCGTATAAGCCTGATGAGAAATTTACGTTCGTAGCAGGGATTCGTGCGGACAGGCATAATCTCTATGGATGGCTTTTCAATCCGCGATTGCATTTGAGATATGCCCCAACTGAAAACACAGTCATCAGGATTTCAGGAGGCAGTGGAATGAGAACTCCTCTTCCGATTGCAGAAAATCTTGGTTCACTGGCGAGTTCACGTGAATGGAAAATTGATGGTGAAACCAATAGTAACAAACCGTATGGCCTCAACATGGAAAAGGCATGGAATTTTGGTGCAAGCCTGACACAGGAATTTAAGCTCGATTACAGGAGTGGTGTAGTGTCAGTTGATTTTTTCAGAACGGAATTTACAGACAGATCGATCGTGGATCTGGATATCAGCCCACAACAATTGTGGATCTATAATCTTGATGGGAAATCGTATGCCAATACATTCCAGGCGGAGCTGCAGTATGAAGTGGTTAAGCGGCTTGATGCAAAGGTGGCCTATAAATTACAAGACTCCCGCATCACTTACAGAGATGCGGGGTTGAGAAAACAAATTTTCACTCCGTCTTCAAGATTTTTTGCAAACCTGTCTTATGTATCCAGTGTGGCAACGTATAAAGGACATTGGAGAGTAAGCGTGACTGGGCATTTTACAGGCGAGCAACGAATACCGGATACGGATTCAAATCCATCGGCATTTCAACTGCCTGATCACTCACTTGGCTTCTGGTTGTTCAATGGCCAGCTTACAAGGGTATTCAATAAGAATTTTGAAATGTATGTCGGTGCAGAAAACATCAACAATTTCAAACAATCGCCTGTGATCATTGATGCTGATCACCCGTATAGTCAGTATTTCGATAGCGGGTTGATATGGGGGCCAATATTTGGAAGAGAGTGGTATTTGGGATTCAGGTATACTATACGGCAAGACAGGTGACACAATGATGATCGCGCCAATTTTTATTAAGTGGGTAGAAGAAATTTGCTGTTGTACAAGCGGTCGCTTGCCGCCGCTGGAGTAAAATCTCCCAAATGATGGCCGCGGATAGCAAAAAAAATGGCACGCAACACTTTCGTGTGCGTGCCATCTGAATAAAAAGAATTTCTAATTACTGTTTCACAAAAGGAATTGCACCCAGGTTTTTACCACCCAGCACAAAGTTCAAATTGTACATTCCGGCACCAAGACCGGCGATGTTCATTTTGATCAAGCCATTACCCATTTCTGAAGCTTTCAGTTGTTTTGATCCGACCTCACGGCCACTTTGATCAAACATCCGTACCAACAGATCCTGACGGACACCAAAACTATGTTTGATAGTTAGCTCATCTGTACTTGGATTAGGATAGATGATATCTACATACTTCTTAAGCTCATTTTGCAGATCCTGAACAGCCGTATACCCTAAAGTATAGAGTTGCAAAATTTCATCGCCCGTAAGCGCCTTGTTGTAGATTTTAACTTCATCAAGTGCTCCGTGGAAGTATTGACCACCTTCAACAGGATTGTTACCCATTCCTAAAGGCAAGCCGGTGCTGTTCAGCTTAGTAGCTACAGGCTGACGATTGACCTCAACACCATCTATGTAGATGATATCATCCGTACCGTCATGAACCATAGTCACATACCACCAGAACCCCGGGATTAATTCATTTCCATCACCTGAATCCATATCATGGATAAAATGATCAAACTGTACATTGTTGCCATTCGTAGTCCAGACGATTTTCTTGTGCTGTGGAAGAGAGATTTTCCATCTTTCACTCCAGTGACCAAAATCAATCACATAAACTTC